>JAJYGO010000195.1 GCA_021785115.1 Chloroflexota bacterium
TGCGACTCGCTCCACAACCGGCTCCCCCGCCCTGCCAGCCGGCGCCAGCACCGCCCGCACGTCCGACGCGGAGGTCGCCCCGTCCACCTGCCGGAGCGTGGTGGCCGTCGGCGGCCAGAGGTCGATCTGCCCCGCGCGCAGGGCCGCCAGGGCATCACGCGGTCGCAGCCACTCGTGGCCCGCCACCTCGCGCGGGTCCACGCGGAAGCCCGTCCCGTCCGCCGCGTCGGCCACGAAGAACCGCGCGTCGTAGCGGCGCGCCACCTCGATCGGCGGGGTGACCCAGTGCGAGAGCGGGACCAGGCGGTCAGCGCGCAGGCGCAGCCCGAGGCGCTCGACCAGCACCGAGAGCGGCTCGGCGGCGCGGTGCGCGGCCTCGACCTCGGCCGGGTCGAGTGGGCTGCCGTCGGGCCGTTCGGCGAGCAGGACGCCCGCCTCCTCGTACAGCTCGCGGATCGCTGCCACCGCGTGGCCGACCGCCGCCTCGCGCTCCAGGTCGCCGGCCCACGCGGCGGCGCACCGCTCGCCGTCAACGCCCATGCGGGCAGCGGCGGCCGGGTCCCGGTCGGCGGTCTCGACGGCTCCGCCCGGGAAGACGTGGAGCCCGGGGCCGAACGCCATCGTCGCGGGCCGGTGGGTCAGGAGGACCTCCGGGCCGTGCTCTCCCGGCCGCAGCAGCACGACCGTCGACGCGGGGCGGGGCAGGGCCGTCGTCGCCTCCGCGGATGTGGCGGGGCTCGGCCGGCTCACCGCGCGGTCACGGGCTGAGCGGGCAGCGCCAGCAGGTACGCGATGAGGTGGACGCCGGGCACGGGGTCGAAGTCGCGGTCCGGCGCCCGGCGGAACCCGAGCCGCTCGTACAGGCGCCGCGCGGCGTGCATGTCGAGCTCCGTGCAGATGGCCACCCCCTGGCGCCCGTCCGCCAAGGCCCGCTCGATGCAGGCGCGGACGAGTGCCTCCCCCACGCCGCGGCGCTGCGCCGCCGGCGACACGCCGAGCATCCGGAACCCAGCCTCGCCCTCGAGCTCGATCTCGGCCATTGCGTTGTCCCGACCGGGAACGTACGAGACCGACCCGAGCACCTCGCCACTCTCCCCGTCCACTGCCACCAGCACCGGGCAGACACGCGCCCGTCCGCGCGCGTCGAGGACCTCCCCGAGGTACTCGCCCTCGTCGGCGCTCGGACCGCCGTGCGCCCGGTACGCCTCGACCACGATGCGGCCGGCGGCGTCGAGCTCGTCGGGGAGCGCCTCGCGGACCGTGAAGGCGCTCACGTGCCCACCAGCAGCGCCTCGAGCGCCTCGGGCTCGTGGACCGGCTGGCGGCAGGCGAAGTCGCGGCAGACGAACGCCGTGGAGCGGCCGCGGAGGGCGAACTTGCCGCGCAGCAGCGGGACCGATGAGGCGTTGCCCGCCGCGGTCACCGCGAGGACGCGGAACGGGCCGTAGGAGCGCGAGGCGACCCGGACGAGCGGGTCGGCGGCATCGACCCCGCCCCTGACGATCGCCACCTCGACGATCCCCCGGTGGGCCACCTCCAGGGCGCACAGCCACTGGGCGAACGACGTCGGATAGCGGGCGAGGTACGGGCCGACGCCGGCCAGCGCTCGCTCTGCCGCCGCTCGATAGCGCGGTTCGCCGGTGAGCGCGGCCAGGCGGAGCAGGACGGTCGTGGCCATGGCGCCGCCGGACGGGACCGCGTTGTCCTGGAGGTCGCGCGGCCTGATCACCAGTCCCTCGGCGTCGGCGGCCGTGTCGTGGAAGCCGCCCCCCGGATCCGCGAACCGGGCCAGGATCCCCTCGGCGAGCGCCACGGACTCCGTGTACCAGCGCTCGTCGGCGGTGGCCTCGTACAGGGCGAGCAGTCCGTCGGCGAGGTCGGCGTGGTCCTCGAGGACGCCCGCTGCGGTGGCCCGGCCGTCCTTCCACGAGCGCCGCAGGCGTCCTGCCCCCACGCGCAGCCCGGCCAGCACGTCTTCGGCGGCTGAGATTGCCGCCGCCCGGTAGGACGCAGCGCGGTCCGCGAGCGCGGGCACGTCCGCCTGGAGCGCCCGCGAGGCCTCTGCCAGCGCCGCGATCGCCAGGCCGTTCCAGGCGGCGAGCACCTTGTCGTCGCGAGCGGGCTGGGCTCGGGCGCACCGAACCTCGAACAAGGCGGCCCGGGCGGCCGCCAGCCGATCCGGCACCTTGGCCGGCGCGAGGCCGAAGCGGTCCGCCAGCTCGGCGTCGCCACGGACGCGAGACAGGATGGTGACGCCCTCCCAGTTGCCCGTGTCCGTGACGCCGTACGCCGCCTCGAACAGCGGCGCGTCGTCGCCCAGCACCTCGCGCACCTCGCCGGACAGCCACGTGAACGTGGCGCCCTCGACGCCATCGGTGTCGGCATCGAGGCTCGCCGCGAACCCCCCGCCGGGCGTCCGGAGGTCGCGGAGGAGGAAGTCGAGCGCACCGATCGCGACATCGAGGTGACGCTGGTCACGGGTCAGCTGCCAGGCGTGGAGGTAGACGCGGGCAAGCTGGGCGTTGTCGTAGAGCATCTGCTCGAAGTGGGGCACGAGCCAGCGGGCGTCGGTCGCGTAGCGGTGGAACCCGCCGCCGAGCTGGTCGCGGACGCCGCCGTCCGCCATGCGGTCGAGCGTCCGGCGTGCGGTCGCGAGCGCCCGCGGGTCGCCCGTCGCGAGGTGCCGGCGGAGGAGGAACTCGATCGTCATCGGCTGCGGGAACTTGGGCGCGCGGCCCCAGCCGCCGTTGACCTCGTCGTGCGATTCCTCCAGCGCCGCGGCGGCCTCGGCCAGCACCTCGACCGGCGGCAGCGACCCTGCCGCGTCGCCCATGCCCCCGATCTCGGCCAGCGACGCCACGACCGCCCTGCCCGTCTCCTCCACGGCACCGCGACGGTTGGCCCATGCCTCCCGCACGCCCGCCAGCACCTGTCCGAAGCCCGGCATTCCCTGGCGGGGCGCCGGGGGGAAGTACGTGCCGCCGAAGAACGGGCGCCCGTCGGGCGCGAGGAACACCGACAGCGGCCAGCCGCCCTGCCCGGTCATCGCCTGCACCGCGGCCATGTACACGTTGTCGAGGTCGGGACGCTCCTCGCGGTCCACCTTGACCGGGACGAAGTGCGCGTTGAGGTACGCGGCGAGCGCCTCGTCCTCGAACGTCTCGCGCTCCATCACGTGGCACCAGTGGCAGGCCGCGTAGCCGATCGAGAGGAAGATCGGCCGGTCGAGCTCGGTGGCGCGGGCGAGCGCCTCGGGGCCCCAGGGGTACCAGTCGACCGGGTTGCAGGCGTGCATGAGCAGGTACGGGCTGGTCTCGCCAGCCAGGCGGTTCGAGCGCGCCGGGGAATCGTCCGCGTCGGCCATGCCTGCGATGGTAGCGCCGCAGGGCGGCGGCGCCGTCGCGGCGCCGCGGTAGGCTGGGCGCGTGATCGAGCGTGTCGTGCCCGGGTTCCTCCCCAGCGTCCACGGGCTCCACTTCGCCAACGCGTTCCCTGCCGGGCCGACCCTGCGCCTCGGACGGATCGACCCGCGCGTCGTCGGCATCGGCGACGCGTCGTCGGGACTGTGCGGCGGGATGGCGCTGACGGCGCGCGACCTGTGGGCGGCCGGCGTCCCGGCCCCGGAGGGGGCCCAGCCCCCGGCGAACGGCAGCCGCAGGTTCCGGGCCCTGGTCCGGCGCCAGGTGCAGTCGCTCGACTGGCTGCGCGTCCCGCTCCGATACGCGATGCTGGCGCTGCTCCACGCGGAGGCACCGTCGGCCCTGCCCGGGCTTCGGCCCGAGGGCGCCCGCAGGCCGATCCTGCGACGCGGCCCCGTGCGCGTGCCGACGCTCCGTCGCGAATGGCCGCGCGTGCGCGCCTCGCTCGACGCCGGCCGACCCTGCCTCCTCGAGCTGATCCGCGTCGGCGGGCTCGCGCCAGCGTCGCTGGCCCGGAACCACCAGGTGCTCGCCTGGGCCTACACGGCCGACGAGGCGTGCTGCGCCGAGCCGGCCGCGCTCGAGGCGCGGGGCGGGGCGATCCGCCTCCGCGTCTACGACCCGAACCACCCGGGGGACGACGGCGTCGCGCTGGACCTGGCGATCGCCCCCGACGACGGGCGCCGAACCTTCGCCGAGCGCATCACGCTCCGCCAGACCACGGGCGAGCCGCTGCTGGGCTTCTTCCGCGGGCCCCGCCTCCCGAACGCGCCGGTCGACGCCTGGCAGTGACGCGGCGACGCCGGGCCCTCGCCTATCCGTTCGGGGGCAGGCGCAGGTCCACCTGGCCGCAGCCCGCGCAGTAGCGGAGATCGAGCGGCACCTTCCGCTCGCCAAGCTCGCCCAGCTCGCCGATGAGGAGCTTGATCGTGCCGCCGGTGCCTCCGGTGCGGAACTCGACCACGCCCCAGTCTGAGAGCGGGCCACCGCAGCGCAGGCACGGGTCGCTCGTGACAGGGTCCACGTCGGACTTGGCCATGGCCTCTCCCCTCAATCGGCGGTGTGCCTTCCCCGCGGTCGACGAACCGCGCCGTGCCCGGTCAGCCTAGGGCGAGGGCCAGGCGGGCGAGGCGACGTTCGCGCCGCGGATGCCGGAGCTCTGTACCGCGGCCCGGTCGCCGCGCTTCGCGCTCAAGCGGCGCGGGGTGGCGGCCAAGGTCGGGCCGCTCAAGGGCCTGCGGTGGACCTCGACGGGACTGACGGAGGACGGGGCAGCGTCAGCCGCGCCTGTCCTTGAGCCGCGCCAGACTCATTCCGGCGCGCCCTCCGCATGCCCGCGGGTCAGAACCTCGTGCTCGGCCCCTGGCTCATGCTCGTGAATTCGGAATTTGAGTCTGAGCTGACTCGTTGGGCGCCGGCTGCGCCCCGGGTGACCACGGCTGATGCCCGTGGGACGCGATTTCGACCCTGAGTTGACGCAACTGCGGGCGTGCCGCTCAGCGGAACCCCGTCAGCCGCGCCTGGTCCGCTGGGAGCGCCCGGCACTCGGGCCCGCGGGGACCTCGGCGTCGGGCACTGGCGCCTCCGCCTCCGAACGCCGGGCGCCGCACGAGTAGCAGTAGGTTGTCGTCCGTCCGTTGCGCGAGTGGCAGCGCTCGCAGAACCACGGCGCCTGCGGCAGGCCGGGCCGACGCTCCAGCATGCGCCGAAGGGCGATCGGCCCGAATTGGCGCCACAGCTCCGCGAGCTCGTCGGCGTACGCCATGAGGAACCGGCGCAGGCCCACGCCAGCGAGGCCGATGGCGACGCCAATCAGCACCACCGCGATGACGTGCGGCGTGGACAGGTCGAGGCTGTTCCCGGTGCCGAGCGGCTCCATGTGGATAGCATGCCCGACGCCGGCGCTTGGCACGCGTGCCGGACGGACCGGTCTCCTCGACCATGACGACGGCGAGGACGTCTCCCCGCAGCCGCACGCGGTGGGCGCGGGAGACCGTGTGCCACCGGCGGTCCCGGGGGTGAACCGCTGATCGCGAACCGGCCCGCCGCCCCCGCGGACCCGCTGGTCAGCCCGGAGCGGCCACGTGGTGCCAATGGTGGCGACGGCAGGAAGACGCCTTCCCCTGTGCGCCGAGACCCGCCGCGATCTCTGCGGCCCATGTCCGGATCTCGCGCCGGTCCGCCGGCACGAGCGCGGCCACCGGGTCATCGCCGTCGGGCATCCCGACGCTGCCGAACGTCGCCACGCCCCGGGCACCGATCGCCCGGCCGACCGTGACGGCGGGGAGCTCGTCGGCCGCCGAGGCCGCTCCGCCCCGACCCGCCCGCCCGCCGATCGGGCCCGTGCTGTAGAGCCAGACATCACGATCCCGCAGGGCCGCGGCGTGACGCTCCAGGAACCCGCCGCCGTCGGAGGCGCGGCTGGGCACGAACATGCCGCTGCCGACGACGACCGCCCGGTACTGCGAGATGTCGTCGACATCCTCCTTGGCCCGGCAGTCGACAACGAGCCCGGCCGACCGCAGCACGGACGCGATCGCCTCCGCCGTGCCGGCCGTCGACCCGGAGCGGCTGGAGAAGGCGACGAGGACGCGCGTCGGGGTCATTGGGGTGGCAAGGCTCCTTGGGTGTGCCGGGATGGTCGGCTCCAGAGCGAGCCGTCGGGAGGGCCGTCGGGACCGACCTGCGGGGGACCCCGTCCGGTGATGGCCCGTGCCCATGGGACCGGGCCATCGGTCACGAACCAGTCGGCCCTCCCGACGGTGTTGGGCCGTGGAGGTCGTCAGCCTCGTGGAGGCGGGCGGGCCGAGAGGCCCTAGGCGAGAACGCGCCCGGGGTTGAGAAGGCCGCGAGGGTCGAGTGCGTGCTTGATGGCGCGCATCACCGCGACGGCCGGCTCGCCCCGCTGGCGGACGAGCCAGTCGCGCCGGACGGCGCCGATGCCGTGCTCCCCGGTCACCGTGCCATCGAGGGCGAGCGCCGCCTCGAACAGCTCCGTCCGGGCCTCGCGGAGGCGGGCGGCGGCCGTCGCATCCGGCTCGTCGCGGCCGAGGACGAACGTCGGGTGGAGGTTGCCGTCGCCGGCGTGCCCGAAGGTCCCGATGACGATCTCGTGCCGAAGGGCGATCGCCTCGATGGCCCGCAGCAGCTCCGGCACCCGGCTGCGCGGCACGCCGACGTCCTCCATCCGCGCCACGCCCTGCGCCTCGAGCGCCCGGAATGCGAGGCGTCGGCCCTCGCGCAGCCACTCGGCCTCGGTGGCGTCCTGGGCCCGGACGACGAGGCCCGCGCCCGCGGCCGTGCACGCCGCCTCGGCCGCGTCCACCTCGGCCACGGCAGCGCTGCCGGGCAGGTCAGACTCCACGAGCAGCATTGCCGCCGCGTCCCGGTCGAGCCCCAGGTGGTGCACGTCGTCCACCGCGCGGATCGTGGTGCGGTCCATCAGCTCGAGGGTCACCGGGACGATGCCGGCCCGGGTGATCCCCGCCACCGCGTCCCCGGCCGCGTCGAGCGTGGCGAAGAACGCCAGCAGCGTGGCGCGGGGCGGCGGGGTGGCACGGAGCCGGAGGGTGGCCTCGGTCACCAGGGCGAGGGTCCCCTGGCTGCCCACGAGCAGCGGGATCAGCCCGTACCCCGCCACGTCCTTGACGTTGCGGCCGCCCAGGCGGAGGACCGACGCATCGGCCATGACGACCTCGAGGCCGAGCACCGCGTCGCGCGTGACGCCGTACTTGACGCAGCACAGCCCGCCCGCGTTCGTGCCCAGGTTGCCGCCGATCGTGCACGTCTCGTACGAGGCGGGGTCGGGCGCATAGAACAGCCCCTCGGCCGCCACGGCCTTCTTGAGGTCCGCGTTGACCACGCCGGGCTGCGTGACCACGACCAGGTTTGCGTGGTCGATCTCGAGCACCCGGTTCATCCGCGTGAACGCGATGGTCAGCGCGCCCTCGATCCCCGCCGCACCGCCCGACAGCCCGGTGCCGGCCCCGCGGGGAACGATGGGCACGTCGTGCTCGCCGCACAGCCGGACCAGCTCGGCCACCTGCGCGGTGGTCTCCGGCAGCGCCACGGCGAGCGGCAGGCCCGTCGGCAGGTAGGCGGTCTCGTCGCGGCGGTACGACTCGCGGTCGATCGCGTCGGTGAGCAGGCGCAGACCGGGCAGGTTGGCCTCGATCGCGCGCAGGAGCCCCGGGCCGTCGCCTCGGGGCGGCGCGGCGGGAGCGGAGGCCGGGTCGGTCGGCATAGGCGGAGTATCGCAAGCCGCCGCCATGACTGCGCGGCGTAGCATTCGGGGGCCATGCGAACCCGTCGCGGCGCGCTCGCCGCCCTGCTCATGGTCGGCCTGCTGGGCGTCCCCCCGGCCGCACCCGCATCGCCGTCGGCCGCGCCGGTCCCGGCGCCCTCTGCCGGGGGATCGCCGGCTCGGGGATCGACTGGGACGCCCGCCTCGCCCGCAATGCTGCTGCCGCCGGAGATCGCCGCGCAGCCCGCCAGCCGGATCGTCCCGGGTTCGGTCAACCGCACCTCCATGCAGCTCACCGCGACCTACAGCGTCGTCGCCTCGCTCGCCTGGGGGTCGGGGCGCCTGTCGGGCCAGGCGACGGTCACGGCCACGAACGACTCCCCGGCGAGCATCGACCGCATCGAGCTCGGCACCGTCATGGCGCCGCTCGGTGGCCTGCGCCTGGGCCCCACCAGCGTCGACGGCCGGACCGTCGCGCCGACGGTGAGCGGCCAGACCATCCGCGTCCCGCTCGGCGGCGTCCTGCCCAGCGGTGCCACGGCCAGGGTCGTCGTGCGCTTTGGCGCAGCGCTGCGCACGTCCACGGGCGGCTCGAGCTGGCTGTTCGCGCGCGCCAACGGCATCGCCGACCTGTACCGCTGGATCCCGTGGGTCTCGCGCTCGACCACCTTCGCCCGGCCCAACCACGGCGACCCCTTCGTCACCCCGTCGAGCCCGTCCGTCCACGTGGTCCTCCACGCGGACGTGCCGCTGCGCTGGGCGACCACCGGCACGCGCACCGCGATCTCCGGGGACGGCCTGACCGCAACCTTCGACGCCGCCGACGTCCGCGACTTCATCGCCACCGCCAGCCGCGATGCCACGGCCCGTCAGGCGACCGTCAACGGCACCACGGTCAGGGTCGTCTCGCGGCGGGGCTTCCCGTCAGGCGCCGTCCTGTCTGCCGCGGTCACCGCCCTCACCCGGCTCGAGGCCCGCCTCGGCCCCTATCCGTACCGCCTGCTGACGATCTCAGAGTCGGCGGGCGGGTACGGCATGGAGGGCCCGATGACGGTGTGGATCCCGCGGCACGTGGCGCCCTCGAACCTCGCGTACCTGGTCACCCACGAGATCGCCCACCAGTGGTTCTACGGCGTCGTGGGCAGCGACCAGGCGCGCGAGCCGTTCGCGGACGAGGCGATGACCGACATGGCGACGCGCAACGTGCTCGGGATGCGGCGGGCGTCGCAGTGCTCCACCGCCCGGCTGGACCTCGCCATCTACCGCTACTCCTCCGCGTGCTACTACGAGGACATCTACATCCAGGGCGGCAACCTGATCGACGACGCGCGCCGGCGCATGGGCAGCTCGACCTTCTGGGCGGCGATCCGCGGCTACCTCGCCGCCAACCGCTTCGGCCTGGTCCACACGCGTCAGCTGCTCGACGCGATCGACGCCGCGAGCCCCGTCGACTTCGCGGCGCAGTGGCGCACGCGGTTCCCGTCGCTGTATTAGCGTCTCCGCCATGACCGCCGACGCCCCCATCCTCCGGCTCGCGACGACCGCCGACGCCCACGCCGTCGCCGCCATCTACGCGCCGTACGTGCGCGAAACCCCGATCTCCTTCGAGCTCCAGCCGCCAACGGCCGAGGCGATGGCGGGCCGGATCGAGCGCACGCTGGCGCGGACGCCGTGGGTGGTGGCCGAGGTCGACGGCGTCGTGCGCGCATACGCATACGCGGGGCGGTTCCGGGACCGCGGCGCCTACGACTGGACGGCCGAATCCACGGTGTACGTGGACCGCTCGCTGCACCGCTCCGGACTGGGGCGCGCGACCATGTCGGCGGTGCTGCGGGTGCTGCGGCTCCAGGGCTTCCGCCTGGTGATCGCGGGCGTCACGCTGCCCAACGCGGGCTCGGAGGGGCTCCACCGGGCGCTCGGGTTCGAGCCGGTGGGCACGTTCGACGGCGTGGGCTGGAAGGCCGGGCGCTGGCACGGCGTGTCGTTCTTCGAGCTGGAGTTCTTCCCGTGCGTCGACGGTCCCCAGCCGGCGCCCATCCGGCCGCTCCCCGAGCTGCTCGGGACGCCCGAGCTCGCGGCGGCGATCGCCGGCGAGGGGTAGCGCCCGGGCGCAGCGTCCCTCAGCCGCGCTTCGCTGCCCTCAGCGGCGCCGCAGCCCTGCGTCCATCGGGGCGACGCCAGGCTGGAGGTCCGCCGCGCGGACGCGCCGGTCGGCGGCCAGCGCCTGCGGGAACCAGCGCGCGCTGGGCGGGAACACCGGGCGCCAGAATCGCCACATCGTCGTGAGCCAGGCGTCGAGCGCCCGCTCGGCCGGGCCCCACGGCAGGCCGAGCTCGGACCGGGTCGCCGCGGGCAAGAGCCCGACGGCGGGCACGAGCACCGGCGTGAGCGTGGACCGGGGCGCGTGACGGAGCAGCTCGACC
>JAJYGO010000054.1 GCA_021785115.1 Chloroflexota bacterium
CCGCGCGCCACGTCGGCGGCCGCGCGCCTCCTCGACGGCCGCGACGCCGGCGAACGCGGCGTGCCGTCCGGCTCTTGCCCCCGGGCCGCGCCGCGGTAGCGTCGACCCGCCCGATCGTCGCCCACGCACACAGTCGATCGGGTCGGGGGCTGGGGGATGCGCCCGACGGGAGACCGTCGATGGCCGGCGCCGCGCGCGCTGCGCGGACTGGCGTCCGTCGTGGCGACGCTGGTCGTCGCGCTGATCGTCGGTTCCGCCGGGCTGCCGCGCAGCCCTTCACCGACCGTCGCCGGCCGGTCCACCACCCCGTCGACTCCCGCTGCTCCGGCATCGCCCGGCGTGGCGCCCGGATCCGCTGCACCGTCGCCGACCCCCTCCCCCGCCCCGGACGGCGGGACCTGGAGCCCGGTATGGTCCACCGGGGCCCCCGCGGTGGCCGAGCTCACCGCCACCGTGTCGAGCGCCGCCGGCGTGGCGGGCGACACGGCGTTCGTGCTCCACGCCCTGGGCGGCGCGAACGCGGTCGAGCTGGCGAGAGGCGTCTCCGTCACCCCGCCGCTCGACCTCCGCACGGAGCCGGGACCCGATCCGTCCGTGGTCACGCTGCGCCCCGCCCAGCCGCTGGAGCCCGGCAGCACGCACCGCTTCGAGCTGCGGCGCGCCGACGGGTCGCTGGCAGGGTCGTGGGCGTTCCAGGCCCAGCAGGCGCCCCGGGTGGTGACGACGCTCCCCGCCGACGGCGCCACGAACGTCCCGACCGACACGGGGATCGAGCTGACGTTCGACCAGGACGGCGTGGGCGACCCGGCGCCGTTCTTCTCGATCGAGCCCGCGGTGGACGGGCACGTCGAGCGCCACGACCGCACCTTCGTCTTCGCCCCCGCGCACCTCGCAGAGCGGACCGTGTACACCGTCACGCTGCGCCACGGGGTGCCGCTCACCGGGACCGACCTCGCCATGGAGCAGGACGTCCGCCTCCAGTTCGAGACGGGCGCCGGCGGTGCGACGCCACCATCGAACCCCGAGCTCAACCTCGGCCGGACCGTGGCGGAGAGCAGCCCGCGGCAGGTCCCGGTGCTCGGCGCCTCCATCTGGGTCCCGAAGGACGCGACGGTGCCCGCCTCGCTCGCCGTCACGGTCCATCGCCTGCCCACCATCGACGCCGCACTCGCCGCCCTCGCGCAGCTCCGCGCGGCTCCCGACTGGGCGCTGTGGCGCAGCACCCCGGTGGTGGGCACGACCGGCCTCGCGCGAACGACGGCGTTCAGGGTGGCGACCGGGCCGCTCGCCGATGGGTCGGGCGGCACCATCCGCTTCCCCGCCCGCCTGGCCACCGGCTGGTACCTGGTCACGTGCACCGGGGTCGGCCCGCCCGAGCAGGCGATCCTGCAGGTGACCGACGTGGCCACCTACGCGGTCGAGTCCGTCACGCGGACGATCGTCTGGGTGAACGACCTCGTCACCGGGAGACCGGTCCCCGGCGCCGAGGTGGCGCTGGCCGGGGCGACGGTGCTGGGCCGGACCGGCCCGGACGGGCTGCTGGACGCCGCCACCCCCGCCGCGGTCCTGGCCAGCGCGCGTCCGGAGTGGTCGTGGACGCCGGCGTCGCCACCGGTCGTCGTGGTCACGGCGCCGGACGGCCGCCAGGTGCTGCTGCCCTTCGCCACCCACGTCGATCCGAACCAGTACCCGGGCTACGTGTTCGAGGGCTACTGGCACCCCGCCGACCAGTACTGGCGCCTCCTGTACACCGACCGGACCCTCTATCGCAGCGACGACGAGGTGAACGCCTGGGGCCTCGTCCGCGACCGGGATTCCGGGAGCGTCCCGGCGGGCGCCGAGCTGCGGCTGCGCAACGCTGCCGCCTGGGACCCCGAGGCGCCCCCGGTCGCCAGCGTCGCGCTGCAGCCCGATGACGCCGGTTCGTTCGCCGTCACGCTCCCGCTGCGGGACGTCCCACTCGGGTCGTACATCCTGGACCTGTGGGCCGGCGGCCTCCAGCTCGCCTCGGCGTGGATCCAGGTCGGGGTCATCGGCAAGCCGGCGTACCAGCTGGAGGTCACCACCGATCACCGCGCGTACATATCGGGCGACGCGGTTCGTGTCGGCATCCAGGCGACCTTCTACGACGGGACCCCGGTGCCGGACGTCGCGCTGGACGTCGCGGCGTTCGGGACGCGTCACGTCACGGCCGACGGGGCCGGACGGGCGTCGGTCACCGCCCGGGCCCCCGCGCCGGAGGAACCCTGGGAGCCGTGGATCGGCTCGACGCACTGGACGAACGAGTCGGTCTCCGCCGTCCCGGCGCGCGCGGAGGAGGGCGAGATCTCCGGCGACACCGGGATCCTCGTCTTCCCGGCCGCGGTCTACCTGGACGGCGAGACCTCGTACGCGGCCGGCCGGATCACGGTCCAGGGAACGCTCCACGCCGTGGACCTCGCCGCCGTCGAGCGGCAGCTCGACGCCGACGCCAACGCCGTGGACCCGCGCGGCAGGGCGGTGACGGGAGCGTCCGTCACGGTGCGGGTGGCCGAGCAGATCCCGGTGCAACGGCTCGTGGGGCAGCACTACGACCCGATCGAGAAGCGTGTCGTGAACGACTACGAGTACGACACGGAGGAGCGCGACGTGGCCGTCCGGACGCTCACCACCGGGGCGGACGGCGGCTTCCGCCTGTCGGTGACGGCGCCCTCCACGGAGCGCGACTACCGGATCTACCTGGCGACGCGCGATGCGCAGGGCCGCACGGAGCGGGTCGTCGGCTGGGTGTCGCCGTCCTCCGGACAGCCGGCCGCCGCGCCCTACCCCGTCCTCGAGGCGGACGCGTCCTGCACCTGGATCAACACGCACTACCACCTGGGGCAGGCGATGAACCTGACCATGCGCGACCAGGGCGTCGCGATGCCGGCCGGGGGCCAGAACCGCTACCTCTTCGTGGCCGCGCAGCGGGGTGTCCGCCGGGTGCTCGTCCAGTCGTCGCCCACCTTCGTCTCGGACTTCGAGCCGGCCGACGCGCCGTCCCTCTCGGTGCTCGGGGTCCGGTTCACGGGCGCCGGCTACGTGCCGGCACGCAACGTCTACCGGGCCGCGCTGGACACCTCCGACCGGCAGCTCACCATCGCGCTCTCCGCCGACCGCGCGGTCTACCGGCCGGGCGAGTCCGTCACCCTCGACGTGCGGACCACCGGCCCGGCCGGCTTCCCCATCGCGGCGACCGTGACGCTGCGCGCCGTCGACCAGAGGCTCTTCGACGTGGGCGGTGCCGCCGAGGCGGATCCCCTGGCCGACCTGTACACGGGGGTGGACGACGGGATCCTGTACGACTACGCGACACACGCGGTGCCCGCGGCGCCGGGCTACGGTGGCTGCGGCGGCGCCGGCGGCGTGCGCCAGGACTTCCGCGACACGCTCCTCTTCCGGCAGATCCGGACCGACGCGGCCGGCCACGCCCGGGTCACCTTCGGCCTCTCGGACGACCTGACCTCCTGGCACGTGAGCGCCAGCGGGATCGGCGCCGGGCTCGAGGCGGGCGAGGCGTCCATCCTGGTCCCGGTCGGCCTGCCGTTCTTCGTGCAGCCCACGCTCGGCGCCGAGTACCTCTCCGGCGACCGGGTGGTGCTCGGGCTGCGGGCCTACGGGTCGGCGCTCAAGGCCGGCCAGGCGGTCACGTTCACGGTCGCCTCGGCGTCGCTCGCGATGCCGACCGTGACCCTGTCCGGCCGCGCGTTCGAGGCGGCCACGGTGCCCCTGCCCGCCCTCTCCGCCGGGACGTTCGAGCTGACGATCTCGGCCACGGCCTCCGGGACGGGCACCACCCTCTCCGACCGGCTGCTCCGGACGTTCCGGGTGGTCGACTCGCGGCTCACCCGCACCGAGACCGCCTACTCGCTGCTGTCGACCGGCTCCCCGCCGGCAACGGGCACCCCGTCTCCTCCCGGCGCACCGTCGGGCGGCGGCCCGATCACGTACACGTTTGCCGACGCGGGGCGGGGACGGTACGTGCCGCTGCTCGAATCGCTCGCCTGGTCCGGGGGCGCCAGGCTCGACCAGTCGCTGGCACAGGCGTGGGCACGCCGCATCCTGGTCGACTCGTTCGGGCGCGATCCCGCGAGCCTCCCGGCGGTCACCTTCGATCCGACGCGGTACCAGCAGGGCGGCGCCGTGGCGCTTCTTCCGTACGCCTCGCCCGACTCCACCCTGGCCGTGCAGCTCGCGCTCCTCGCTCCCGGCTGGTTCGACGCGGACGGCCTCCGGGCGGCCCTGGCGAGTGCCTTCGGGACGTCCGACACCACGCAGCGCACCCGTGAGCAGAACGCCATGGTGCTCGCCGGGCAGGCGGCACTCGGTGGCGCGACGCCGGCCGAGGTTCGTTCGGCGGCCGCGCAGCCGGGCCTGACCATCCGCGAGCGGCTCTACCTGGCCCTCGCGGCCGAGTCGGTGGGCGACGATCCGACCGCACGTGCGATCGAGCAGGACCTGCTCGCCACGGCCGGGGAGACGATGGGGCCGTGGGTGCGCCTGCGCGTCGGGACCACCGGGGACGACACGCTCCAGGCCACGGCACTGCTCGCGCTGGTGGCCGCCGGCCTCGGCGACCCGCTGGCGACCCAGGCGGAGGCGTACGTCCAGGCAACCCCGTCCACCGACCAGCTCTTCGTGCTGCAGGAACTGGCGGTCGTGGAACGGGCGCTCGACCGGACGCCGTCGGCTGCCGCCAGCTTCGCGTACACCGTGGCCGGTGTCCGCCACGTGGTGGATCTGCGCCCCTGCGAGGCCCGCATGCTGGTGCTCACGGCCGACCAGCGGGCCACCCTCGTGCTGGAGCCGCTCACCGGGCAGGTGGGGGTGGCGACCAGCTGGCAGGTGCCCCTGGTGCCCGCCGTATCGAGCGCCGACCCGGCACTCCGGCTGACGCGCTCGATCGAGCGGGTGGGCGCCACCGGCAGCCTCTACCAGGTGACGCTCCAGGCGACGTTCGGGGCACAGGCGCTCGCCGGCCCCTACGTGGTCACCGACCTGCTCCCCTCGGCGCTCGCCCCGGCGACGCGCTTCGCGACATGGCAGGCAGCCGAGGGAGAAGCCGCCGCACCGGGCGCGTCGCCCGCCCCGACCGCGTCCGCGGGGCCGGCAGAAACGGTCGTGACGTGGCCCTGCGGCGTGGAGGGCCAGCGGGTCCGCTTCGTGGTCGCGCCGACCTCGGAACACCGCACGGTCACGATGCGCTACCTGGCGCGGGCCGTGACCGGCGGCGACTACGCCTGGGAGCCGGCGGTGCTGCAGTCCGTCGCGGCGGCACAGAGCATGGCCTTCACGCCACCGGGCGTACGGTTCGCGACGTAGCCTGCGCGGCGGGGGCATCGTCCGGCAGCGCGCGTCCGCCGCGCCCGCGACCCGGGCACGGCAGCCACAATGTGGTTGCCGTGCTGCAGCAGGTGGAGGCCACCGTGGAACAGATCCTGGGTGCGCGCAAGAAGATCGGGCTGGTCGCCCACGACAACAAGAAGGCCGACCTGATCGAATGGGTGAAGTTCAACCGGCAGATGCTCGTGCGCCACGACCTGGTGGCGACGGGGACCACCGGGATGCTGCTGGAGGAGGAGCTCGGGGTCGGGATCCACAAGCTCCAGAGCGGGCCGCTCGGCGGCGATCAGCAGCTCGGTGGATTGATCGCGGACGGCGAGATCGATTTCCTGGTCTTCTTCTGGGATCCCCTCGAGCCGCAGCCGCATGACCCGGACGTCAAGGCCCTCCTGCGCATCGCGGTCGTCTGGAACATCCCGATCGCGTGCGACCGCGCCTCGGCCGACTTCATGATCTCCTCGCCGCTGATGGAGAGCGCCTACCAGCGGCGCGTGCCCGACTACCAGACCTACCTGGACCGCTACGCGGCCCGCCCCTGACCGCGCTGCGGGCGGCGCCGCCGCGGCGGCACCGCGCCCCGCACGCACGCGCCGTCTATTCCCGGGACGCCGACGCTCCCCTGGGCGGCGCGGAGCCCGAGGCCGCGCCAGGCCGCGGCCGGAGTCAGGACGCCGATCGAAGGGCAGCCAGCACGTCCGCCGTCGAGCGCACCCGGCCGATCCGCGGAAACACGCTGCGGACCGTGTGCTCGTGGTCGTCCGCGCTGCGGGCGGACATCGCGTCCTCCACGAAGACCTGCTGATACCCGCGCTCGTACGCGTCCCGGGCCGTGCTTTCCACGCCCACGTTGGTGGAGATCCCGGCCAGGAGGATCGTGTCCACGCCGCGCCGGCGCAGCTGGAGGTCCAGCTCGGTCCCGTAGAACGCGCCCCACTGGCGCTTGGTGATCACGATGTCGCCCGCCACCGGCCCCAGCTCGGGGTGGATCTCGGCCCAGTCCGCCGGCTGCGGCGCCGGGGTCCAGGGCGGCGTGTCCGTCAGCGGATGCAGCGCGTCGCGCCAGTCCGCGGACGGCGTGACCCTGACCAGGACCACGGTGCCCCCGGCGGCGCGCAGCGCCCGGGCCATCTCCGCGGCCCGCGCCACGATGTCGGACGCTGGGTGGGGCGCCACGGGGCCCGCCGCGATGCCGCGCTGGAGATCGATCGAGACGAGCGCCGTGCGCGCGGGATCGAGCTCGAGGTCCATGGATCTGCCTCCGGTCAGGTGCCCCGGGGGCGCGTCCCGCTGTCGGGTGACGGCGCTCCGGGGTGGTTGCCCGGCATCGTCGCGCCGGGCACGCGCCCCCGCACTGGACTCCACTCTAGCCCGATCGCCGCAGGAGGGCCGTCGGCGACAGGCCGGCGGCCGGCCCCACCCCGGACGGCGGTGACGGAAGACGCGCGCGGCCCCCGGGCCTCGGCCGGGAGCCCGCCCACCTAGCGCACCGCGTACCGCTCGAGCGGGGACCAGACGCTGTTCGCGTTGGCGGGTGTCGGCAGCGCGATCGCCCGGACGTACCAGCTGCCGGCCGTCCCGAAGGTGACGGGCAGCGTGGCCCGTCCGGTGGCGTCCGCCGTGATGGTGACCTCCCGCCGCAGGGTCCACGTCCGGCCGACCAGCTGGTAGACGCGGTACAGGACGCGCCCGGGCGCCAGCTCCGGGCGCGCGGGTCGCACGACCGTCGTGAACGTCACCGCGGTGCCGCGCGCCACGCTGCGTACCGCCCCGCCGTTGTCCGGGCGCAGCAGCGCCAGCTGGCGCACGACCACCCGCACCGGCGCGCCGGTGACCGCACCGAGGTCCGCGGTCCCGTCGAAGACGGCCCGGAACAGGAGGTTGGTGGCCGGCCGCTCGCTCCAGGTGGCCGTGCCCTGGGCATCCGTGGTCAGGTCGGCCGCCGTCGTCCAGTCGACCCCGTCGGTCGATCGCTGCAGGTGCACCACCTGCCCGGCGACCGTCCCGCCGGAGGCGGGCGGGACCAGGTGGATGGAGAGCTGCGCCGCAGTGCCCCACGGGATGGCCCTCGATGCCGCATCCAGCGTCAGAGTCGGCGCGGCAGGCGCCACGACGAACGGAGCGGAGTTCACCGCAGGGAGCCCCGGCGCCGTCGCCACCAGGACGTAGCCCGATCCGGCCGGGCTGACCGAGCAGCCGTCGAAGGTGGCGACTCCCGCCACCGCCGAGCGGACCGGTCCGCCCTGGCACGTGAGCGCCGCCCCCTGGGGTCCCGCGCCGATCGCGAGCGTCACCAGGGTGGTGGCACCGGAGCCGGTGGTCACGGCCTGGCCGGTCCCGTCCACCACGGTCACGGTGGGCGGCGTGTTCATGGCCGCGCCCGCCGTCGCCGCGGACGGCTGCGCGGTGAAGCGAAGCTGTGCGGGCACGCCGATCCCGCCGGCGCCGCCGGACGTGTCCGCGCCGACGATGGTCACGTTGGGGCCGTAGTAGGTCATCAGGATCTGCGGCACGAGCATGCCCTGCTCCGCGCAGTGCATCGCGCTGATCTGCAGGAGCTGCCACCCGTTGGCGTTCGCGCCGCATGCCACGCTGCTGCCGGCGTCGTAGTGGGCGGCGAAGAGCGCCCCCGACTTGAGCATCGAGATGCCCCAGGTGTCGGTCACGGCGGCGATCTCGGAGGCGGACGGGGTGTGCGTCTCCGGCGCGTAGACCTGGTCCATCGAGTTGTCCACCACGTCGTAGCAGGATCCGTCCGTGGCGGTCCCTCCGCGCCAGCTCATGGTCCAGTACCAGGCGTACTGCTTGGCCGCCACGGCACCGGCCTTCAGCGCCTCCACCGGGTCGCTGGCGCCCCATTCCGCCGCCATCACCACGTTCACGTACGACTGGAACGGCACCACCTGCACGGTCCCGTCCGCGGGCCCGGCGGTGCGCAGCACCCGGATGGTCGACGGCGGCGTGCTCTGGCTGGTCCAGCCGGTGCACTGTGACGCGGCACGCACCGGCACCGGTCCGATCCGCACGAGGCCCGCTGAAGGCAGCCCGACGCCTGCGGCGGCCGGCCCGACGGGGACCGCGACCAGGCCTCCCAGCAGGGCGACGCCGGCGAGGGTTCCCAGGGCCGTGTGCGCCAGCCGGCTGCGGTGGCCGCCCACGCGGCCGGTCGACCGCCGGGGTCCTTCGCCCGCCGGCGGCCCGCTCTTCGTGGAGCCGAGGCGTGCGGCGGCGGATCGTGTGCCGTGCGGGATCCGGTCGTCTCCGGGCATGACGGCCCTCCTATGCGTTGGCGAGCTGCGCCTCGAGCTTCTCGACCTTGTCGAGGAGCGCGTTCATGGCGTCGTCCTGCGCCTTCAGGTGCTGCTGGATCTGCTCGGCTTCGTGGAAGGTGGCCTCGGCGTCACGGTACGTCAGGTCGGCGCGCTTGTCCGCTGCGCGGCCGATGATGTTCTGCCCGACCATGATCACCGAGAGCATCACCAACTGGATGAAGGTCTGGCTGACCCACTGCACCAGCGTGAGCGTCCCGCCATGGACCGCCTGGGGCAGCACCACCAGCGCCAGCACCGCGAACGCGTACGCGCACCACATGGTGCCGACCACCGTGGTCAGGACCAGGGCCACGCGGCCGTTGAACCCGACGTGCTCGTCGGTCGACTTCGGCGGCCCGCTCTTCTTCCGCTCGGCGACGTGTGGGTGAGGGTGGTGCTCGAAGCTCACGCGCATCCCGTGACCCCTTTCGGAAGGTGCCGCCGGATCCGCCGGCGCGCAGCCTCCATCATCCACGAAGCGCGAAGCCCCCGACAGGCCGGGCGCGCGCCGGTCCGCACCGCCCACGGCGCCGGCCTGCCGCGTGATCGTGGGTCAGCCGTGCACCGCCGCCCTGGGTCAGCCGTGCACCGCCGCCCCCAGCAGCGCCCCGACCGCGTAGGTGACAATCGCGGCCGCCGCCCCCAGCGCCGCCTGACGCAGCCCGCTCCGCAGCGGCTGCCGGTGGGTGAGCCGGCTCACCCCCATCCCGACGGCGAAGAGCGTGCCTATCGCGAGCCCGATGCTGAGAGGGAACGCGAGGGCGGGGCCGGCGAGGAGGTACGGGACGAGCGGGACGAACGCCCCGCCGGAGAAGGCCAGGAACGAGCCGAGCCCCGCGGTGTACGGCGAGCCCATCGTCTCAGCGGACAGGCCGATCTCCTCGCGGACGAACGTGTCCAGGGCGCGCTCCGGATCCGCCAGGATGCGGTCGACGATCAGGTCCGCCTCCATGGCCGAGAGCCCCTTCGACGTGTAGATGTCCACGAGGATCGCGCGTTCCTGCTCCGGCGTGTAGCGGAGCTGGTCCCGCTGCAGCTCGACCTGGTAGTCGAGGAGCTCGCGCTGCGACCGCACCGAGACGTACTCGCCCACGGCCATGGAGAACCCGCCCGCAAGCAATCCCGCGATCCCCGCCACCACCACCGAGTGCGGGTCCTCGCGGGCCGCAGCCGCGACCCCCATGATCAGGCTCAGATTGGCGACCAGGCCGTCCGTGGCGCCGAAGACGACGGGCCGCACCACCGAGGCGCCACGCGTCTCGTGGGGGCTGGTCGGCCGCGCGAGGGCGGCACGCACGCGATCGGAAACGCTCACCACCCGGGTGTCCTCGTGGACTGGACTCCCGACATGATGCCCTACTCGATCGGCTCGCGTTCGAAGCCTCCATCCCGGTGGCGCGA
>JAJYGO010000288.1 GCA_021785115.1 Chloroflexota bacterium
AGCGAGAAGGATCGTTGGAACAGGGTGGATCCCGGCGGATCAGCTGCCATGCCGCCGATCCAACATCTCGGCGGCATGGCAGGACTCGTGAATCACGTGGCGCGCCGCCCAGGACGCGCCAGCAGGGAAAGGTTCCTACCGTGGAGATGACCATCGACTTCCCTGGCGGCGCACGCGTCGACGCGCATTTCGGCGGTTTCGTCGTGCCGACCGATCAGCCGCCGTCAGGCGGCGGCCAGGGTTCGGCCCCGACGCCGTTCGCGACTTTCCTGTCGACGATCGGGACGTGCGCCGGCATCTATGTACTGGGCTTCTGCCGGCAGCGCGGAATCCCGACGGATGGCATTCGTCTCGTCCAGCGAATGCAGGTTGACCCGATGACCCACCTGGTGACGGAGGTTCAGGTCACGATCGAGCTGCCCGACGGATTCCCCGCGAAGTACACGGACGCAGTCATTCGCGCGGCCGAGCAGTGCGCGGTGAAGAAGCACTTCGAGCGCCCACCCATCATCCGCGTGGACAGCATCCTCGCGGGCTGACCTCCGACCCGCTCCCACGCGGACGCGTACCAGGCGAGAAGGTCGATTTCTTTACCTGCTGCGCCTGCGGGTCCGTCCGAGGGCGCTTCCTCTCCCGTTTCCGGTTCGCTCCCGCCCTGCCGGCACCAGCGCGCGCCACTTGCTGGCACGCGCGCTCCGGTGGCGGCCGACGCTCCGGCATCCGGGGTCGAGCTCGACTACAACCTGCGCGCGGCGATCGACACGGCGCTGGGGACGCTCCGGCCTATGCCTGCGCCTCGGCGTGAGCATCGGCGAGCCTAGCGCGCGTGGAGCTCCAGCGCGCCAGCTCGCGCAGCGCCCCTTCCGACGAGGAGCCGGGCTCGGCCGAGTAGGTCACGATCGTCAGACCGGGGTCTGCGGGAAGCTCGAGGGCCTCGTACGCCAGGGTGAGATCCCCGACGAGCGGGTGGTGGAAGTGCTTGATGCCGCTCCGATGGAACCGCACGTCGTGGCTGGCCCAGAGCACCCGGAACTCCTCGCTGCGGGTAGAGAGCGCGCCGACCAGGTCGGACAGCGCACGGTCGTAGGGATTGCGTCCAGCCTCACCACGTAGTTGCGCCACGATGTCGTGGGCCGATGTCTCCCAGTCGACGTAGAACGATCTCGCCCGGGCATCCAGGAAGACGAACCGCGCCGAGTTCGGCGGCCGGGCCGGGTCGCGGAAGTGCTCTGAGTAGAGGGCGGCCGCCAGCGGGTTGGCGTAGAGGATGTCCAGGCGCCCGTTGCGCACGAAGGCAGCGACCCCGGACATGGCGTCGACGATCCGCTGGACGCTGGGCCGGACGCGCTGGGGCGTCGAGATCCGGCGCGGCAGCCGCTCCGCGTTCGCCGTGCGGACGAGGTCGAGCAGGTGGGCGCGCTCGGCCTCGTCGAGCTGGAGCGCACGGCTCACGGCCTCGAGCACGTCGTCGGACACCCCGCGCGCGTTCCCGCGCTCGAGCCGTGTGTAGTACTCGACGCTGATGCCCGCGAGGAGCGCGACCTCCTCGCGACGCAGGCCCGAGACGCGGCGCTGCCGGCCGTACGTCGGCAGGCCCGCGTGCGCGGGCGTCACCTTCGCCCGGCGCGTCGTCAGGAACTCGCGGATCTCGTCTGCGTTGCCCATGTCGCGCCAACGGTACGCGCGTGCCGCGTCGCGTGGGAGGCACTCGCAGTACCCCTATCACGCGTGCCTTCCTCGGCGCGATGCCCGGTGGTTCGATGGCCGCGACACAGGGAACGAACCAGCCAGGAGTGACATGCGAGCCGCCATCTTCAACGGACCCCGGAGCATCGCGTACGGCGAGCTGCCCGACCCGGCGATCATCGCGCCGACCGACGCCGTCGTCCGCGTCGCCCTCGCCTGCGTGTGCGGGTCCGACCTCTGGTATTACCGCGGCGAGTCGCCGCACACGCGGGGTGCGATCGGGCACGAGTTCATCGGCGTCGTCGAACAGGTGGGCTCGGCGGTCAGCACCCTCGTCGAGGGCGACTTCGTGATCGCCCCGTTCACCTACAGCGACGTCACGTGCGCCCTCTGCCGCGCGGGATGGACGTCCAACTGCATCAACGGTGGCGCGTTCGGCGGCAACGGGAGCAACGGCGGCCAGGGCGAGCGAGTCCGCGTCCCGTTCGCGGACGCGACGCTCGTGAAGGTGCCGGGCTCGGGCCACTCGGACGAGACGATGCGCTCGCTCCTCACGCTCTCCGACGTCATGTGCACGGGCCACCACGCGGCGGTGAGCGGCGGCGTGAAGCCGGGCAGCGCGGTCGCGGTCGTCGGGGACGGCGCGGTGGGCCTGTGCGCCGTCCTCGCCGCGAGCCGCCTCGGCGCCGAGCGCATCATCGCCCTCAGCCGGACCCCAGCCCGCCAGGCCCTCGCCCGGGAGTTCGGCGCGACCGACATCATCCCCGAGCGTGGGGACGCGGCGACCGAGGCGGTCCTGGAGCTGACGGATGGACTGGGCGTCGACGTCGCGCTCGAGTGCGTCGGGACGGGCCAGTCGACGGCGACGGCATTCGCGATCGCCCGACCCGGTTCGGTCGTTGGTGCGGTCGGAGCTCCGCACGGGGTCGAGGTCCCGATCGCCACGGTCATCTTCCGTAATGTCGGCCTGCGCGGCGGCGTGGCCCCGGTCCGCCGGTACCTCCCCGAGCTCCTCGACGACGTCCTCGCCGGCCGGATCAACCCCGGCCGCGTGTTCGACTTCGAGACGGACCTCGAGGGTATCGCGGGCGCCTATGCCGCCATGGACGAGCGCCGGGCGGTCAAGGCCCTCGTCCGGGTCGGGACCGCGCGATGACGGCCGTCCGCCGACCGGACGGAGGAGGTCAGCGACGAACCACGCCTGGCCGGACTGAAGGAGGGGACATGATGCAGAAGCGCAATCTCGGAAACGGAAACCTGGAGGTCTCGGCCATCGGGCTTGGCTGCATGGGAATGAGCTTCTCCTACGGTCCCGCCGCGAACAAGCAGGAAATGGTCTCCCTGCTTCGGTCGGCCGTCGAACGAGGCGTCACCTTCTTCGATACCGCGGAGGTGTACGGCCCATTCGCCAACGAAGAACTCGTGGGCGAAGCTCTCTTCCCCTTCCGCGGGCAGGTCGTGATCGCCACCAAGTTCGGATTCAAGCTCGATCCCAACGGCGGGCCTCAGTGGGTGGGCCTCGATAGCCGCCCGGAGCACATCAGGGAGGTTGCCGAGGGCTCGCTCAAGCGACTGAAGGTCGAGACCATCGACCTGTTCTATCAACATCGCGTCGATCCGGACGTGCCGATCGAAGACGTGGCAGGGGCGGTGAAAGGTCTGATCCAGGAAGGCAAGGTCAAGCATTTCGGCCTTTCCGAAGCCGGCGCGGAGACCATCCGTCGCGCACACGCAGTCCACCCGGTCACCGCGGTCCAGAGCGAGTATTCGCTGTGGACGAGAGGCCCTGAACGCGATGTGCTGCCGACCCTGGAGAAACTCGGCATCGGCTTCGTTCCCTACAGTCCACTCGGTAAGGGCTTCCTCACGGGGAGGATCAACGAGAACACCACGTTCGACGCCTCCGACTTCCGCAACACCCTGCCTCGCTTCGCACCGGATGCTCGGAAAGCGAACCAGGCGTTGGTCGATCTGCTTCACATGCTCGGAGAACGGAAGAAGGCGACACCTGCCCAGATCGCGCTGGCGTGGCTCCTGGCCCAGAAGCCGTGGATCGTGCCGATCCCTGGCACCCGGAAGCTGGAGCGCCTGGAGGAGAACATCGCGGCGGCCGCCGTCGAACTCACGCCCGACGACCTTCGGGAGATCGATGCCGCCGCCTCCAGGATCAGTGCAGGGAGCTCGCTACCCCGAACATCTCGAGCAGCTGGCCGGTCGCTGACCGGCGACAGCTCTCTTCTCCGGCAAGCGATCTCTGCCGGACCAGATAAGGAGCACAGGATGGAGATCCTGCGGAAGCAACCGACGGTGAAGGCGCCTGCCGACACCTTCACGGGCGATGCGTGGTTCGACGTGATCGTCCGCGGCCAGGCGCCCTCCCGCGTCCGCGTCAACGTCGTGCGGTTCGCGCCCGGGGCCCGCAACGCCTGGCACTCGCACGCGGTCGGTCAGACGCTGCGCGTCACCGAGGGCGTCGGGCTGGTTCAGGCCCGCGGCGGAGCGGTCATCGAGATCCGCTCGGGCGACACGATCTGGACGCCGCCGGGCGAGTGGCACTGGCACGGCGCCGCGCCCGACCACTTCATGACCCACCTCGCCATCTGGGAGGCGCCGGCCGAGGGTCCCGAGACCGAGTGGGGCACGCAGGTCACCAACGCCGAGTACCGAGCAGCGAGCAGCACGTCCGCGAAGGAGACGTCTCGATGACGACGTGGCCCCAGGACGAGCTGACCAGGATTGGGAGGACCGACGAACTCCAGATCTCGTCGAGACGTCCCGACGGGGACCTGCGACCGTACGTCACGATCTGGGTCGTCCGCTCGGGCGACGACCTCTACGTCCGCTCGGCGTACGGCCCGGACAACGGGTGGTTCCGGCGGGCGAAGGCGTCGGGCCTGGGCCGCATCCGCGCCCGCGGCGTGGAGCGCGACGTGGCGTTCGAGGTGCCCGGACCCGAGGTCGACGCCGATCTGCGCGCGGCGTATCAGGCGAAGTACAACCGGCACGGACCGGCGATCGTCGGCGCGGTCGTCTCGTCCCGGGCGGCGCGATCCACGCTGAGGCTCGTGCCACGGTAGGTCCTCACGACCGGCTATTGCGAGGTCATCGCGTACCAGGCGAGGGCGTCTTTGCCTACTGTGCCCCCGAGTCCGTCCGGGGGCGCAGCACGCAAGGTCATCTGCGGCGCGAAGAAAGGCGCCGCGGCGGGAACGGGCGCGATCGAGACGACGGCGCGGTCGCGGGTCTTGACGCGATCGACGACCATGCGCACCAGTTCCTTGTGTCTGGCTCCGCTCAGCCAGTCTGCCCGGCGGACCATAGGCGATATTGACTATTGTCAACGGCTGTTCAACCGCAGTAGGCTCCCCGTGCCATCTGTCCGTGTCGTCGCGGTCATGTGAGGCCGCACACGCTGGGTCGGTGAAGGGAACTTGGGGGGAGGCTGGCATGCGCAGACGTCTGCTTGTCCTCGCGATGGCCCTCGGCCTGCTCGCCATGCCGCTGGCGAGCCCCGTCAGCGCGAGCCCGCCGCCGGTTCCCGGTACGCCCGGCTTCGCCCCGCCGAGCACGGCGCCGCAGGCCATGACGGCGGCCGACGCCGAGCCCCTGCAGCCGTTCCGCTCGCTGACCGTGCAGGGCAGTTACGTGGCCGCCGGGGTGGGCATGCGCAACCGCGGCTACGGCACCATCACGCTGAGCGGCATCCCCGCCGGCGCGCAGGTGACCGCGGCGTACCTCTTCTGGGACGTCCTGGCCGACACGGCGAGCGCCGACTTCGCCGCCGGCACCCTCGACTCGCAGCCCATCACGGGCACTCTCATCGGCAGCGACGGCAATCCCTGCTGGGGGAACACCGCCAACTTCGCGTACCGCGCCGACGTCACCTCGCTCGTCGCCGGCAACGGCAACGGCGCCTACGCGCTCGCCGGCTTCGCCTCACACCTCACCGACGGGCAGGACCCGTGGAACGACTACGACAACACGCCGCCACTGCTCGAGGGCGCCTCCCTCGTGGCCGTCTACGAGGACGCGTCCGCCGCCCAGACCCAGGTGCTGCTGTACGACGGGGCCACCGGGGACGCGCGCCGCATCCTGACGCAGACGCTGAGCGGCTTCACCGCGGCCACGCCCGTGAGCGCCCGGACGACCTTCATCGTGGCCGACGGACAGGCGGTCCCCCAGAGCCCGCCGACTTTCGACGGGACGCCGCTTCCGGCGGCCACGCTCAATGGCAGCGATCCGCAGGCCGGGCCTGCGTACAGCCTGAACGACCTGTGGGACACGCGCACGGTCGACGTGTCGGGTCTCGTGCGCCCGGGTGACACGAGCGCCAGCGCCACCATCGACGGAATGACCGATTGCCACGTCTGGGTGGCCCAGGTGCTGGCCGTCTCGAGTTCGAGCAAGCTCCCCGTCCTGTTCGTGCACGGTTATTCGGCGAGCGCCATCGACAACAACTGGATCGACAGCCCGCCACGGCAGCAGGACGAAGGCTTCATCCACGAGCTCGGACGCCAGATCGGCGCCGATGACATCACCAGCTTCCCCTACGTCCAGGACATGGCCTACGCCTCGAGCGGCGTCTGCAACCCGCCTTCGGCCGCGCTCCCCGAGACGCCCGACGGGGGGATGCCGTACGACGCGAGTTCGGTCTCGCGGGACGCCTGCGACAGTAACAGCGACATCGGGCTGAACGCGGTCGCGCTCGACGCCGAAGTGCAGGCGCTGCACGAGCAGACCGGGCAGCGGGTCGTGCTCGTCGCCAACAGCATGGGCGGCGCCATCGTGCGGGGCTTCTTCGCCTACTCGTACGAGCGCCATGACGGGGTTGCGGCGAGCATGGTCGACAGCGCCTTCTTCATCGAGGGCGCGCACCAGGGGGCTCTCCCGACGGCCGATGCCGTCCAACAAGCGCCCAACCTCATCGTGCAGCTCATCAGGCAGTGGCTTTCATCGAGCGGCAACCTACCCAGCGGGCCCGCCGTGAGTGAGCTCGCACCGCAGAGCACCTGGTACAAGTGGGTGAACCCGAACCCGGCACACGTCCCGCAGGTGCCCAGCTTCAACGCCTACGGAGACATCGGCCTCGCGGTGACCTCGTGCCTCTTCGGCGCGTTCTGCGTGCGGACCCCGGTCGTGTTCTACGGCACCGTGGGAGACGGGGTCCTGATGCCGGGCAGCGACAACCCGCTGGCCACGCCCTTGACCGGCGGCGCCCGCTACCTGAACGGGGCGCCGTCCGCCCAGAACTGGGAGTGGGACGTCCGCTCGCAGGTGCCATGGGATCCGACATCGGTGTTGACGCTCGGGCCCGCGGGCGCGTACCTCGTGGCCACGGCGATCATGAACAGCCCGGCCTCGCACACGAACATGGGCACCGAGATGTACCAGACGAGTGTGCCCGACTGCCAGAGCGGCCAGGCCATTTCGCTCGACAGCGAGCTCATCCGGGTGATCGAGGGCCGTGTCACCGGACAGCCCTACCAGTGCCACTCGTAGGAGGACGGACGTGAAGCCAGCGCGGATTCTTGCCGCTGTCAGCGCGATCGTCCTGGTGGGCGCCGGAGCATGGGCGCTGCACACGCCCACGCGCGCCGCCGACCCGGCCCCCGGCGTCGGGGGCTTCTACACCCTCATCGATGCGGGCCGCGGCAGCGAGCTCACAGTCAGCCTCGACCCGGGCGCACTCTCCTATGGCCACTTCACCTTCGGCGCACGCGGCGTCGGCCTCTTCACGAGCAGCGGGCAGGCCGACGTGACGGTGGCCAACGACCACTCGGTCGTGCTCACCTATGCGGGCGCGGCCAGCCTCGACGCGGACGCCTCGCTCGACTTCCGCTTCGGCCTCTCCGCCGAGTCCGGGCAGGAGGTGCCGGCACAGGTGCGCCTCCACGCCCAACTCGACCCGGTCCACCTGACCGGGAGCGCGGAGCTCTGGTACGACGGAGCGCAGTACCAGCTCGTCCACGTGCAGCCGGCCGCCGACCCGAACCGGGCCGTCGCCGCCATCGCGGCCGAGCTGCGTGCCGCGGACTGGACGGCGCTGTACGCGGCCGCCTACAGTGGCCTGCGCGAGTCGATGAGCGAGGCGGACTTCGTCGCCCAGGTCTCGCAGTGGATCGGGGGAGGGCAGGTCACCGACGTGTCGATCCTCTCGGCAGCCACGCAGGCGACCTCGAGCGAGCTCGGCTACACGGTGGCCGAGGCATCGCTCTCGCTGACGCGCACCACGAGCACCGGACCCGTGACCTCGGTCGCGGACCTCAGCCTGCTCGCCGAACCCGACGGCTGGAAGTGGATCAGTCTCACGCCGCGCTCGTGAGCCACCGCCGCCTGGCCGCCCTGGCCCTCGTCGTGGGTGTGTTCGTGGCCGGGTGCGGCCTGATCGGCTCGCGCACGCCAGGGCCGCTGGCCCACGTGCGGGCCCTGCCGGAGGCCTCCCTCGCGCCGCCCGGCAGCGTCCTGATCGCCACCTCTGCGCAGGACGCGCACCAGACAATCGACGGCCCGCAACCGGCCATCTACGTTCGGGTGCTCGGCACGCAGGAGCCGGCGACCGCCGTCGAGACGTTCTACGCCGACAGGCTCCCCTTCGCGGGCTGGACGCCCGATCCCTACTTCATCCGGGAAACCGTCGCCGCATGGGCCGGGGGCTGGACGAAGGGGCCGGTCGAGATGAGCGTGTCGATCCTGCGGCGCGGCACCGACCCGCTCCTGCCGTCGGCCTCCCTGCAGGCCCGCTACCCCACGATCTTCCAGGTTGCGCTATCCGCCGGAGCCGGGGCGTCCTTCCCGCCGTAGTCGTTGGCGCGCCTCCGGTCGCGGCGGCGAAAGGCCGGATGCTGGCGGCGCGACAACCGGGGCCACTGGGCCGGGAGCTCCATAGCAGCCTGCGGTGTTGCGCCGACCGCGGTAGCGAGCGCCGATCAGGAGGGCCGAGAGCGGGCCGAGCCGATCAGCGGGGTCTCGGAGGAGCTGCACCGCATCGCCGTCACGGTCAACGCCATCTGCCCCCAGGCGACGTCACCAGCCCACTTCATCGAGTTAGGGCGATGTTGAAGAAGCTCGCCGCGGCGAGGATCGCGATGCCCGAGGTGCGACTGAAGGAAGTCGAGCCGTCGCTCGGGTCACGCGGCACGGTCGTGGCAACCGCCCGCGGACGGCTCCAGGATGGAGCGACCATCGCCGGATCCATCGCCCGCGGCATCGGGGCGGCCGGGTAGAGGTGGGCTTCCCGCGGCTACGGCGTCGTCGCGTACCAGGCGAGGGCGTCTTTGCCCCCTGTGCCCGCGAGTCCGTCCGGGGCCGCTTGTTCGTGTCCACGCGGCGAGGACGCCGCGGCGCGGCGGTCGACGCTGCAAGTCGTCCCTGCCTGAGCCGGTCTCCGCCATCGCATCCGGCGACCCTGTTGCTCCGGCACGGGGCGACCGCGCTGGCCGACCCGGCCGCGTCGCCCGAGCTGCTCCGTACGGCGGGGCGGCGGGCCGACCGGCATGGGCGACATCCCGACGGGCTCACGGTGCTGACCAGCTCTCGCTACGTGATGGCCTTGGGGAGCGACTTGACGACCGCGGGAACGTGACGACCTTGTCGGGCTCCGGACGGTGGTCGTCCTTGCCAGCCGCGGTGCTATCATTGCTATCGCGGAGGTGGCGATGACGAGGCAGTTGATCGTGCGCAACGTGGACGACGGGATCGTCCGCGCCCTGAAGAGGCGGGCGTCCAGGCATGGCCGCTCTGCGGAGGCGGAGCACCGCGAGATCCTCCGGACAGCCCTGCGCGGTGACCTCGAGCGCGCGTCGTTCAAGCAGGCGCTGGCCTCCATGCCCGACGTCGGCTCCGACGACGACTTCGCCGCCGTCCGTGACCTGCCGCGGGACGTCGAGTGAGCTGGCTCCTGGACACGAACATCGTCTCCGAGCTCCGGAAGGGCGGGCGGGCGAACCCCGGTGTCAGGGCATGGTTCGCGGAGGCAGCCGAGGAGTCGCTGTTCACGAGCGTCCTCGTCGTCGGTGAGCTGCGCCGCGGGATCGAGTCGATCCGCAGGCGCGACGTGCCGTCCGCGCTCGCGCTCGACCAGTGGCTCGCCGGGATCACAGACGGTTTCGCCGATCGGATCCTACCCGTGGACCGAGCGGTGGCGGAGCAGTGGGGGAGTCTCAACGTCCCTGATCCCGTTCCCACCGTCGACGGGCTTCTCGCGGCGACCGCGCTGGTGCACCGCCTCACGCTCGTCACGCGGAACACACGTGACGTCGCGCGCACCGGGGTGCTGCTGCTCGATCCTACGGTCTGACCCGCTCGGGCTGCCGAGACCGCCACAGTCCTCCGATCAAGCCAACGCGTACCAGGCGAGCGGATCGGGCA
>JAJYGO010000033.1 GCA_021785115.1 Chloroflexota bacterium
CGGTCTCGAGCTGACCGCGGCGGGCCTGGACGGACGACAGGCCGGCCCCGGCGAGTGGCTGCCCTGGTCCGGCGGCGCCGAGCTGCGCGTCCAGAGCCCGCGACACGCCGCGCTCCGCCTGCTGCGTGACGGCGCCGAGATCGCCCGCGGGTACGCGAGGAGCCTGCGTGTCGAGGCGCCCGGCCCCGGGTCGTACCGGCTGGAGGCCCGCCGCTTCGGCGACCCGTGGGCCTACACGAACCCCGTGGTGCTGACGCCTCCCTGACCCATGCCCGACGGCGCGTCCAGCCCGCGATGTCCGGCGACCGGTCCCTCGCGGGGCGGGCGCCGCCCGGGGTACGATGCGGGCCACATCCGCGGCTCGGAGGTCCTCGTCGATGACCCGCTCTCGAGCGACTCGCGTGGATCCGGCCGCGCACCGATGAGCGCCGCGCCCGCATGACCGCCGGCCACCAGGGCCCCTCGGGCTTCCTCGCCCCGGACTCCGTGTCGTCCATCGTCCGGGAGCTCCGGCGCGACCTCCGCGCCGACGGCGGTGTCGCGGTGTACCTGGACGACACCGAGGGGGCGCTGCGGATCGCGTTCGCGGATGGGCCCGTCGCCAGGCGCCTGGAGCCGCGCGGTACGCGCCGCCTCGGGCTGGACCTCCCCATCCATGTCGAGCGCGCCGGTCCCCCGGGCGCGACGCTGCTCGTGGCGGTGCCGGACGTCGATGGCGGCTTCGTGTTCCTGGCGAGGCGGGGCAACCACCCGTTCACGCGCGCGGACCGCGCCGTGGCCCGGGTCTACGCGCGCCGACTGGCCGAACGAGTCGCGGTCTCCAAGGTCGCGGAGCGGACCTCGCACTGGGTGCGCCAGCTCGAGACCATCCAGCGCATCGGGGCTCGCCTCACCCGGCTCGCGTCGACCGAGGAGATCGGGCAGGCGATCGCCTCGGAGACGCGGAAGGTAATCGACTACCACAACTGTCGCGTCTACGTGCTCGAGGAGAACGGGATCGATCTCACGCCGGTCGCATTCAGGGGTGACATCAGCGAGTACGGGGGCGAGACCCTGGAGGCGCTCCGGATCCGGCTCGGGGAGGGGCTCACCGGTCTCGTTGCCCTGCGTGGCGAGCCACTGGTCATCCCGGATGCCGCCCGGGACGAGCGCGCGATCCAGATCGACGGTACACCACCAGTTGACGAGTCGATGCTGCTCATGCCCATGCTCTACGAGCAGCGAGTGACGGGCGTGATCGTCCTCTCGAAGCTCGGGATCGACCAGTTCGGCCCGGACGACGTTCGCCTGCTGCGCATCCTGGCCGACCAGGCCGCCGTGGCGATCGCCAACGCCCGGCTGCTGGCCAGCCGCGACCGGGTGGTCGAGGAGCTTCGTGCCATGCTCGAGATCAGCCAGAGCAGGAACGAGGCGCGCGACGATCGGTCGCTCGCGTCGGTGGTGGCGCGGCGGATCTCCGTTGGGGCGGGCGTCCAGGCGTGCGCGATCGTGCGGTGGATCGAGGGGACCACGCGGCTCGAGAGCGTCGGTCGATACGGCTCGGACCTGCCCGCGATGGCCTACGACCTGCGCGAGCGCCCGGCGATGCGCCGCGTGCTCCGCGAACGGGCGACGGTGATCGTCCAGGCCTCGGATCCACTGCAGGAACCCGACGAGCAGGAACGCATGCGGAGTCGCGGCGACCGCACGCTGCTGATGGTCCCCATGATCGCCGGCGGCGGGGTATTCGGCCTGGTCGAGCTGGCGACGCGCACTCGAGAGCGGCACTTCACGGACGCGGACCTGGACTACTGCCGTGCGCTGGCGAACCATGCCGCCGCCGTGCTCGAGAACGCCTCGCTGCTCGATCGACTCCGGCGGGCGGCGGACCTTGATCAGCTGACGGGCCTCGCCAATCACCGTCAGCTGCAGGAGCGCCTGGCGCAGGAGGTGGCCCGGTCCTCCCGCACCGGCCGCCCACTCGGCGTGGTCATGCTGGACCTCGATGGCTTCAAGGCGGTCAACGACCAGTACGGGCACGCAGCCGGCGACCAGGTGCTGCACGAGGTGGGTACCACGCTCAGGCTCGCCGTCCGAACGAACGACGTCGTGGCCCGCTACGGCGGCGACGAGTTCGTGGTGCTGATGCCGGATACGACGGAGCGCGACGCACGCCTCGCGGCGCAGCGCCTGCTGGCTGCATTGCGGGAGCGGGCCTATGCCCTGCCCGACGGTGACGCCACTTCGGTGGGGGCCAGCATCGGGTTCGCGATCCATCCCCAGGACGGCCTCACGCCCGGCGCGCTGCTCGCGGCGGCGGACCGTGCCATGTACCTGGTCAAGCGGCGCGGCGGGGGCCGCGTGCGCCACTCCGCCCGTTCCGTGGAGGTCGCTGCCCTCGATGCAGAAGCCGTGTCTGGCAACGCGGCGCCGGAACAGGGCTGACCCCGCGGCCGGAGCGCGATTGACCGCGCCGCCGGAGCGCGGCGGACCGGCCCCGCGCCGATCCCGGCGGGCGCCGGTCCGCTATACTCCGCGGGTTGCCGATCCGGCGTAGCTCAGTCGGTAGAGCGGGCGGCTGTTAACCGCTTGGTCGTAGGTTCGAGTCCTACCGCCGGAGCCATTTTCCCGATCAGAACGCCCCGCATGGTGCCCAGGTCGTGGGCGGCGCGTCCTCGCCGCCTGGACCACGCCGACCAGGACATGGACACCGCCCGGCTCTGCCCTCACCCCGGAAGCTGGCCCAGCGTCACCCGCACCGTCGACTGGCTTCCGTCCTGGTGCGTGACGTTGATGGGGACGGTCTGCCCCGGCTTGAGCGCCGCGAGCACCGCGGCGAGCGCGCCCGCCGACGGCGTGGGTTGCCCGTCCACTGCCGTGATGATGTCGCCTGCCCTCAGGCCGGCCTTCGCGGCCGGACCTCCGGCCACGGTGGAGTAGACCAGCGCGCCTCCTCCGGCGGACAGGTCGGCGCTCTCGATGCCGAGGAACGCGCGGTGCGAGTCGATCACCTTGCCGTACTGGATGATCTGGCTGGCCAGGTCCCGGGCGATGTTGCCCGGGATCGCGAAGCCGATGCCGGCGGCCGCGCCCCCCATCTGCGGATCGGAGGCGGCAAGGGTCGGAATGCCGACGACGTGCCCGTTGAGGTCGACGAGCGCGCCACCGCTGTTACCCGGGTTGATCGCGGCGCTGGTCTGGATGACGTCCGGGAGGGCGACCCCGTTCGGCTCGGACACCGTCCGCCCGAGCGCGCTCACGATCCCTTCGGTCACGCTGCTCTGCAGCCCCAGCGGGTTGCCCATCGCCAGCACGATGTCGCCGACGGCGAGGCTCGACGAGTCACCGAACGTGGCGGGCTGCAGACCAGCGGCGGAGACGTGGATCACGGCGATGTCGTTGGGCACGAACTCGCCCACCAGCGTTCCCTTGACGGTGCGACCGGTCGCCAGTGTGACCGTGAACGACGTCGAGTTGCCCGCCACGCGCACATTCGTCACGATGTCGCCGCGCGAGTCGAACACGATCCCCGACCCCAGCCCGCTGCTGGTTTCGATCAGGACGACCGACGGGTTGACCCGGTGGATCACATCGACGAACTGCGACTGCAGCGCCGTGGCTTCCGCCGCGCTGCCGGCGGCGGTGGTCGACGCCTCCGCGGGGACGGTCGAGCCGGTCAACCCCTGCCCGTCGCTGGCCGACGGCTGTCCAGGGGACGGGGAGGCGGTCGCGCCCGCGGGCTGTGAGGCTGCCGCCGCGGGAGACGCTGCGCCACCGACGGTGGGCGAGGCGGCCGGGATGCTTCCCGAGGCAGCGGCGCCACCCGGCGTGCCAGAGGCGGCCGGGGAGGGGACCGTCGCGGCGCCACATCCCGCGACCAGGCCGCCCACGATGAGGAGGACGCCGAGCATCGACCTCTGGCCGCGTGCCACACCGCGCCGCGGAACGGCGCGGTCCTTCGGTGTGACCATCCGCAGCTGCCCCTGATCCTCCCCCGCGACCAGCATCGCCATGGAACCCTCGGTCTCGCATGCCGCACGCCCGCGGCTGAGGTCGGGGCCAGTCTCCCCGGCAACCGCACGGTACCGCGGGATCCGGCACGAGGCGAAGGCCCGCGACCTGTTCCGGCTTGCATGCCGCTCGCAAACACGGCGCCGGGCGGGCGTGGCACCATGTCCGCGTGCGTTTGGACGATTGGCGGGCAACGCCTGAAGGGGAACGGCACCTCACCGACCGGCTGGTCGCGCTCATCGATCTCGTGGCACACGCCCTGGGTGCCGAGAGCGAAACGGCCTGCCACGTGGTGTGGGGCGATCAGCCCGACGCCCGGTTCCAGGTCCTGCTGGCGACGGACGCCGGGCTGGCCATCCTGAATGTCCGCGTGAACGTCCCCCAGGAGGGGCCACGCGTCTCCGGGAGGCTGGTCCGCTGGGGGCGCGTGCAGGCCGGTGAGGTCACGATCGAGGCGCACAGCGGGCACGGACAGGTGTCCGCGCAGTTCGAGGGCCAGGTGCTGCAGGGTCTCGACGCCGCCGGCGAGCGGATCGCCGAATGGATGATCGAGGTGTACCGGCGCGTGCAGTGGGGAACCGGCGCCAGCTGACGCGGCCGGGCCAGGGCCAGTCGATCGCGTGCGATAATCCTGCCCGACATCCCGAGAGGAGGACCAGTGAGCGCTGCCACCGGACTCGCCCCGGACCCGACCGAGTACCGCCGGCGGCTCGAGGAGCAGCCTGACGATCAGGTCGATACCTGGGCCCAGGAGTTGATGCGGGACCAGTCGATCCGAATCGGCGTGCGTCGAGTGATCCGGGACTTCCTTCGGGCGACACGAATCGACGAGGTCGGGTTCGAGCGAGTCTTCGCCGCCGGCGGTGGCGCCCCGGCCACGCTCGGCCGGACGGCCGGCGGTGAGCTGATGGTGCCGGCGATCGAGCTGTGGTGCCTCGTGCCTGGGATCCGTCGGGAGCTGGCGGATGGCCGGCAGCGGCTGATCGAGTACCTCGTGGAGAACTTCCACGAGATCACCTACATCTGACGAGGTTTCGACGGCGCCCCCAGCCGACGAACCGATCACTCCCGCTGCGTCCCCGTCTCCCCCCGCCGGATCCCGCGGGCCAGGGCGGGTGGGTGGCTGCCGGCCGGCCCTGCCCGGGCCGTTCGCGCTGCTTCACCCGTCTCCCTCGGTCCTCGATGCTGCTCCGCGAACGACCCTTTCGACACCGGGCACGACCGGCTCGCGCAGCCGGGGAAGCCATTGCCGATGGCGCTCCTCCTGCTCGCGGTGCCGGCGATCGTGCTGGGGCTGATCCTGAGTCGCGAAACGTCGACCACTCGGCGGGTGCGCGGGTGGGAGGCGCAGGCGGTGGGCGTGGCGCTCCTCGCGATCGCGTGGCTCGTGGCGAGCGGGCCGCGCCGCTCGCCGGGCTGTTCAGGGGGCGCGTTTCATACCGGCCACTGATCTCGCCCGGCGGCGGGAGCCCCGACGCCCGGCCGGTCCCGCTCAGCCCGACCGACTCGGGTCAGACCCGGGTCTGACCCGCCCGCAGCAGCGCGATCGCGTTCTCGAGCCGAAGCTTCGTGATGGTCAGGTACTTCGACAGGTTGGCCCGATCGACCTCGCTCATCCCCTCGAGCGCCTGCGGCGCCCGGAGCACCGATACCAGGTCTTCCAGCGCCTCGCTCAGGTGGGCCTTCGACGACACCAGCGCGTCGTCTCCCGTCGGCGTGGGTCGGGGTGCTGGGTCCGCGTCCGGCTCCGGATCGGGGTCGGGCGCGACGGCCTGGGCGGCGGCGACCGCTCCGGCGGCGGTGAGAATGCGCCGGCCCCGGCGCGCCGTCGCGTCGTCGCCGGCTGGCGTGGCGCGCCCCTCGATGCGCGCCTTGAGGCGCAGCAGGGTCAGCTCGCCACGCGCCACCTGCTCGGCCAGGTGCTTGCGCCTGCGCGGATCCTCCACCTTCAGCAGCTCGTATGCGTGCGAGACCGTGTCTTTGCGCAAAGACACGAGCTCCCGGATCTCCGCCGGGGCGTCGGCGAGCCGCAGGCGGTTCTCGACGTACCCCTTGTCTTTGCCGAGCTTCTGGGCGAGCTTCCGGACGCTGTAGCCGTAGCCGCGCGTCATGCGTTCGTACATCGCCGCCTCGTCGAGCGGCGAGAGGTCCTCGCGCTGCAGGTTCTCGATGATCGCGATCTCCAGCGCGGTCTCGTCGTCGATCACCTCGACGAGCGCTGGGATCGTCTCGAGATTCGCGAGCTGGGCGGCGCGCCATCGGCGTTCTCCCGCGACCAGCTGGTACCTCCCGGCCGGGAGCGGCCGGACCAGAACCGGTTGCAGGACACCGTGCTCCCGCACCGATGCGGCGAGTTCGTTCAGCGCGTCCTGGTCGAGCGCGAGACGAGGCTGCTCCGGGTTCGGATCGATGCGGCCGAGCGGGAGTTGCCGGACCGCGGCACTGCGCGCCTTTTCGTCGGGTGCCAGCAGGCTGAGGATCGCAGGGGAGAGATCCTCGCGCTCCTCGGACAGGCGTCGAGCGGCGACACCGCGGAAGTCGGGTCTAGCCAAGGTCGATCACCTCCCGTGCCAGCTCGCGAAACGTGCGAGCAGCGTCCGACGCGCCGGCGTATGCGGTCACCGGTCTGCCGGTCAGCGGCGCCTCGCCGAGCTTCACCGTGTTCTTGACGATGCTGTGGAACACGTGGTGGTCGCCGAGCTCGCGCAGCTCTTCGAGCATCTCCCGGCCGAGCAGCGTTCGTCCGTCGTAGAAGGTCGGCAGGAGACCCAGGATGCGCAACTCGGGGTTCAGCCGCTTGCCCCGGATCTGGTTGATGACCTTGACCAGCGCGGTGAGCCCCTTCAGCGCGTAGTACTGCGTCTGCACCGGGATGATCACGCTCTCCGCGGCGACGAGTCCGTTGATCGTCAGGAGGCCCAGCGTGGGCGGGCAATCGATCAGGACGTAGTCGTAGCGATCATCGATCCACCCGGACAGCGCCTCGTGCAGCGCCTGCTCGCGCCCGATCGCGGAGAACAGCTCGACTTCCGTCGACGCGAGCTCAAGGGTGGCGGGGGCGACGTCGATGCCGCTCGTCTGGGTGGGGATGATCACGTCGTCGAGCTGCGCCCGTGCGTCCGCGAGCACGTCCGCCATGGACTGTTCGACCGTGCCGATGTTGATCCCGAGACCGACGGTCAGGTTCGCCTGTGGGTCCATGTCCACGCACAGGACGCGGCAGCCCTGCTCGGCGAGCGCGCCGGCGAGGTTGATCGCGGTCGTCGTCTTGCCGACACCGCCCTTCTGATTCGCGATCGCGATCACATTCGCCACGGGCTCGCTTCCTCTCTGCGCCGGGGGTATCAGAACTGCGCCGGGTATGTCAGGCTCGCATCATGTCGGGCTCCGGGCTCGCGCCAGTCTAGCGCCGGTGGCAACCTCCCCCCAATGCGGTTGTCCACAGGAGGCACGAGTTGTTCACCGAATCGGTGGATAAGTCTCAGCGTGCCCCTCGGCCGAGGCCATCCCCCGAACGTCCGGGAACGAGGTCCCCGGCGGATGGGCGGAATCACGCGGAGTCGGTTGGCGTCGGCGGATCGCGGGGAGAAGCGTCGGGCCGAGCCGGGCGCCGCTGTACGATACCTCGACTGTCTTTGCGCAGATACACCGGAGAGGAGGAGCCCGTGGCCACCCGCGATGTGCGCGTCGCACGCCTTCGCGCGATGCGGGAACAGAGCCTGGTCGGTGGGGGCGCCGAGCGGATCGACCGACAGCACGAGCGCGGCAAGTTGACCGCGCGCGAACGCCTCGACCTCCTGCTCGATCCCGGATCGTTCGTCGAGCTCGACGCGTTCGTCGTGCACCGCGCCGAGGAGTTCGGGCTCGACGAGCAGCGCATTCTCGGCGACGGCGTCGTGACGGGCCACGGGACCGTGGACGGCCGACTGGTGTTCGTCTTCAGCCAGGACTTCACCGTGTTCGGCGGCTCGCTCTCGGAGGCGCACGCCGAGAAGATCTGCAAGGTGATGGACCTCGCGATGCGAACGGGAGCGCCGATCATCGGTCTGAACGATTCGGGCGGCGCGCGGATCCAGGAGGGGGTCGTCTCGCTCGGCGGGTACGCAGACATCTTTCTTCGCAACACGCTCGCGTCAGGAGTCGTTCCGCAACTCTCGGTGATCATGGGGCCGTGCGCGGGCGGTGCGGTGTACTCCCCGGCGATCACGGATGTGACGATCATGGTCGACGGCACGAGCTACATGTTCGTGACCGGGCCCGACGTCGTCCGTGCCGTGACGCACGAGGAGGTCGACCGGGAACGGCTGGGCGGGGCCGTCACGCACACCCAGGTGAGTGGCGTGGCGCATCTCGCGGCGCCCGACGAGGCCGCAGCCCTCGACCTGGCACGGCGGGTGCTCGGGTTCCTGCCGCAGAACAACCTGGGCACGCCGCCGCGGCGACCCACTGCGGATCCGGTCGAGCGGCGTGACGCGCTCCTCGACGCGATCGTGCCGGACGAGCCCTCGCGCGCCTACGACATGAGGACCGTGATCTCCGCGATCACCGACGACGGTGAGTTCCTCGAGCTGCAGCCCGACTGGGCAGCCAACATCATCACCGGGTTCGCTCACCTCGGGGGATGGAGCGTCGGCATCGTCGCACAGCAGCCCATGGTGCTCGCCGGCGCGCTCGACATCGATGCGTCGGACAAGGCCGCTCGCTTCGTCCGGTTCTGCGACGCCTTCAATGTTCCCCTGGTAACGCTGGTCGACGTGCCCGGGTTCCTTCCCGGGGTCGCCCAGGAACACGGCGGGATCATCCGGCACGGTGCGAAACTGCTGTACGCGTACTGCGAGGCGACGGTGCCCAAGCTCACCGTCATCACGCGAAAGGCCTACGGCGGTGCCTACGACGTCATGAGCAGCAAGCACATCCGCGGCGACGTCAACCTGGCATGGCCGACGGCGGAGATCGCGGTGATGGGCGTGGAAGGCGCAGTGAACATCATCTTCCGGGATCGCATCGCCCACGCCGACGATGCCGCCGCCGAGCGCGCCCAGCTGGCGGGCGAGTACCAGGAGCGGTTCGCCCATCCCTACATCGCGGCCGCGCGCGGCTACGTGGACGATGTCATCGAGCCGTCGGAGACACGGCCCCGTCTGATCCGTTCGCTCGAGATGCTGGCAGGCAAGCGCGACCGGAACCCGGCCCGCAAGCACGGCAACATCCCGTTGTGATGGCCGACAGCCCCGGTGTCTTTGCGCAAAGACGCGACGTCCCGGGACCGGCGGACCCGGCGCAAGCCGCACCGGCATGAGGCCGCCCTTCCGGCGCGTGCTGGTGGCCAACCGGGGAGAGATCGCGGTGCGCGTGATCCGGGCTTGCCACGAAGTCGGGTGCGAGGCCGTCGCCGTGTTCAGCGACGCCGACGCCGACGCCCCGCACGTGCGCGCCGCCGACGCAGCCATCCGGATAGGACCTCCGGCGGCAGAGGCGAGCTACCTTTCCATCCAGGCCATCGTGGGGGCAGCTCGGCGGGCCGGCGCCGAGGCGATTCATCCCGGCTACGGGTTCCTCTCGGAGCGACCGGCCTTCGCCCGAGCCTGTGACGAGGCCGGGATCGTCTTCGTCGGTCCATCGGCGGACACGCTCGCGGGCCTGGGCGACAAGCTCGCGGCTCGCCGCGCCGCCCGGTCGGCCGGGGTGCCCGTTGTTCCCGGAACGCTGGAGCCGGCGCCGGTGAGCGACCTGGCGGCGGCAGCCTCCGTCCTCGCCGAGGCCGCACGGGTCGGGTGGCCGCTGATGGTGAAGGCCGCGGCCGGCGGCGGCGGGCGAGGCATGCGACGGGTCGATCGGGCGGACGACCTTCCCGGTTCGCTGATGGCGGCGTCGCGAGAGGCCCACGCCGCCTTCGGCGACGGCGCCGTGTATCTCGAGCGGTACGTGCACGATGCCCGGCACGTGGAGGTCCAGCTCCTGGGGGACGCCGCGGGCAGCGTCGTCGCGTTGGGGGAGCGCGACTGCTCGGTCCAGCGCCGTCACCAGAAGCTGGTCGAGGAAGCGCCCGCCCCGGGGCT
>JAJYGO010000332.1 GCA_021785115.1 Chloroflexota bacterium
CGGCGCAGAAGGCGTGCGGGACGTGCTCGAACGGTTGGATGGGCCGCGACCTCGACGGAGGACCGGCCCGAGCAGCTGCCGGACGTCCGGGTGGATGTTCTCGGCGAGCACCTGCCGGTCGACCTCCTGCTGCACCAGCCGCAGGAGGAGCGCATCGAGGGATCCCTGCGCGGCGAGCAGCTGCTGGACGATGGCCGGGAGCGGCTTCCCGGCTCGGACCATCTCCGCGACGCCCGCGGCCTGCCCGGCGGCGCGGTTCGCGTGCGCCGCGGCAGATGCCGTCGCCTCGTATCGTCGGGGCTGGCGAGGGGACGAGGCGGAGTCAGCCATCAGGCCGCCCGGTGGGCATGGCGCGCCGCCAGCGCGTCTGCGTGCGCCCACGCATTGAGCTGCACGACCACGTCGTCCGCGTCCACCGCGCCGTATCGCCGCTCACCACGGACCAGGACGATCCCGACGGCCTCGAGGTCGGCGGCGATGTCGGCCGCGGCGTCGTCGGCCTGGGCGATGCGGAGCGTCCTCGCCGGCACCATCGCGTCCCCGAACCGGGCCGCGGGCCGTGTCGCCGCCGCTCGCATCTGCCGCGGGCCGATGGCGCCGACGAAGAGGCCGGCGCCGTCGATGACCAGGGACGGCGACGCTTGCGCCTCCGCGGTCAGTTCAGCGATCTGCTCGTCTGCTCGTCTCACCGCGTGCACCGGGTGAGAGAGCTGGGACGCCGTGTGGCTCGCGAAGAACCGCTCAACGATGTCGACGCGGCGAACGGCCTCGGCCTGCGCCCAGACGGTGGCCGCCGCAAGGAGGCCGAGCGGGAAGAGCATCGGGTCGCCGATGCGGATGGCGGCAAGCCCCAGCAGGATGGTGAGCGCCACGGCGGCAGCCTTGGCCGCGTGCGCGGTGTGCGCCGCGTGGTGGCTGGCCTCAGGGCACCGGAAAGCGGCGAAGGACTCGACGGCCTCCCACCCCGCGAGCCCGGGCAGGGGGACCAGCGTGGCGAGCAGTAGCCCGAGGTTCGCGATGACCGCGAGCGTCCCGATGGCATGCTGGTAGCTCCCGGGCGTCGTGCCGCTCGTCGCCCCCACGGCGACGAGCGCGAGCCCGCCGGACACGACCGCGCCGGCGACCACAGCGGCCAGCCTTCGGGCGGGCGACGCCCCGACCGCCAGGGCGCCCGGGCGCACGAATGGCGCGTCGGCGGCGGCGCGCCGGCCGCCGAGGATCAGGACGCGGACCACCCGGGGCAGGATGACCGTCATGCCAACGACGTACACGCCCGCAACGGCGCCCAGAAGGGCCTGCGCACCCGATGCGCTCGCGTGGGTCGGGAGGTAGACGGTCGCGATGAGGACGAAGGCGATGGCGCCCGGAACCAGCAGCGAGCGAGCGCTGCCGGCGGTCGCGCCAGCACGATGGGCCGGACCGCCGCCGCGCGCGCCACTCATCTAGGTGTCTCCCGGATCGCCTGGGAGGCCTTCACCGCCCGGCTGAGCCGCTCCGCCCTCCACGCCACGAGGCCGCCCGCGACCGCCAGCACGGCGACGAGGAGGAGGATTGCCGCCTCCTCGAGTCCGGACCTCGAACGGCCGACCACGGTCTCGGCCGCGGTCGTCGAGGTGCTCGCCGAGCCCGCGGCGGCGGAGACCTGGAGCGACGCCGTCAGTGTCTCGTCGCCGATGGCGCGGAGCTCGAAGGCTCCGGTCGGGACGTGCGCGGGAATCTGGAGGTCCTTGCTGAACATGCCGGTGGCGTCGGTCTTGACGACGCCGAAGTCGATGACCATGCCGTCGCCTGCGAGGACGAGGTCCCGGTCGCTGTCGGGCTCGAGTCCGGTCCCGGCGAACACGACGGTGGCGCCTGCGTCGACCGACGCGGGCTCGACCTGGACGGAGGCCTCGCCAGAGCCGCTGTGCGCGGTGACGATGCCGATGGGGACGACCAGGGCGGCCAGCGCGGCCGCGAGGACGAGGGTGCGGCGCATCAGCGCTGTTCCTTTCTGCGAGCATCGCCTAGGAGGGGCCGCATGAACCCCGCGGACCCGGCGGCGATGCCTGCGAGCCCGGACGCGAGGAGGAGGACGGCGGCGAGCGGCGCGGTGCCGGGTCCGCCGCCGATGGCGATCTCGACGAGGCCGAGGCCCACGCCGAGCAGGAGGACCCGCAGGACGAGCGTGCTCATCCCATCGCCCCCTGCACGTGGGCCACCGGCACCGTCACGAGCGCGTACAAGACGAGCAGCACGGCCGCGATTGCGGCGAGGGCGCCGATCGCCATCACGAGCCGACGTCGACGGGGCGAGCGGTACGGGCTGCGGTCGAGGAACGGCAGCGCCGCGAGCGCCGCGAAGACGACTGCCGGGACCCAGAGCAGGGCGGGCAGGCCGAACCAGTCCTCGAACGGGTAGAAGACCAGGAACATCCAGGGCGGCTTCGTGGTCTCAGTGCCCGGGATGGGGCGGTCGCCGAGTGGGGCGGGGACGACCGCGGCCAGCACGACGGCGACCGCGAGCAGGACGAGCCCGAACCCTGCCATCCGCACGATGTGGGCGACGAACGTCGACCCGGTGCGCTCCGGCGCGGGGCCGCCGTCGACGGCCACGTCGGCCTCGGCCGGCAGGGAGGAGATCCCGTGGCGCTTGACGAGCAGGAAGTGCGGGATGAGCAACAGCATCCCGATCGCGGGCAGGATCACCACGTGCGCGAGGTAGAGCCGTCCGATGATGGGCAGAGTCGCCGCGAAGTCGGTCGAGAACCAGGTGCCGAAGGCGCCGATCAGATTGCCGATCTCGACGTTGTGGCCGAGCGCCTCGTAGCCCTCCTGGTCCCACTTGAGGACGGTGCCGGTGAAGATGAGGCCGAGGGTCACCGCGAGAAGGCCGAGGCCGATGAGCCAGTTCGCCTCGCGCGGGCGCTTGTAGGCCGCGGTCGTGAAGACCCGGCCGAAGTGGAGGAGGACGGTCGCCATCACGATGTTCGCGGTCCAGAAGTGGACGCCGCGGACAATGTCCCCAAACGGGACGGTGTTCATGATGTAGACGACGCTCTCGCGCGCGGTCGCTGCCGTCGGGTGGTAGTACTGCGCGAGCCACACCCCGCTGGCCGCGAGGATCAGGAACCCGAAGAACGAGATCCCTCCGAGGATGTAGCCGATGCCGTTCGCGTGGGCGGGCACGGGATAGGCGAGGCCGCTGATGCCCAGCCGCTCGTCGATTGCGGCCCAGCTCAGGCGGCGCCGCCGGGGCGCTGCGACTGCCGCATTGGCCATGGTTGCCGATCTCCTGTCTGACTACGGTGGGCCCTCAGTGGCCCACGACGAAGTTCAGCCGCCGAGGCTGAATCCCTGATGAGCGCGGTCTGAACGGTCGGTGAGGAAGTGACGGCACCTGGTCGCGGCCCGGGTACGGCTCGCTCAGGCGTGTGGAAACGGAGGCGGGCGGGATCCGCACCGAGGTGGATCCCGCCCGCTCGGCGGCCCATCGCAGGAGCCGCGTGGACGGCGGCCCGGGGGGAGGCCAGGCACGTCCGGTCGACAGTCGGTGGCGTGCCCGTGTCCGACGACCGGTCCACCGCCTGCCGCCCTCTGAGAGGGAGAGGACGACGAGAGTCTCGGGCGGCGGTCTGAGCGCAGCCTGAATTGCGGCTGAGACTTGCGCGCATCGCGCGGGTCTCAGCCGAGGTGGATCTCGAGCCGCGATGCGAGGTAGCGGCTGCCCAGCCACAGGGCGAGCGAGATCGAGACCCCCACGATGAAGACGGCGGCGGCCGACTCAGTCCAGAACGACGTCGGGAATAGCTGGGTCAGGCGCTCCACGCGCGGGTCGAACGAGAAGTTGCCCTCCGGGAAGAAGACCTGGTGGAACGCCAGCCACGCCGCGTCGAAGAACGCAACGAACAGGACCCCTGCACTTGCGCCGACGGCGGCCGTCGCGAGCGCCGCGCGGCTGACCGACCGCCACCACCGCGCGTTGCGGCAGCTCTGGATACCCGAACCGATCATGGCCGCGGCCGCGAGCGCCACGACCACCTCGAAGGCGCGCACCACGCCGAAGACGTCGCGCATGTGCCCGCGTTCGGCGGCGTCGAGGACGGGCGTGCCGCCGATGGCGACCACGAAGTCCGGCGGGCCAATGGTCGCGTCGCTGATGAGGGCCTTGGTGATCCGCGCCACCTCCGCTTCCGGTAGGCCGGCGATGCCCGCCACCCCCGCCCGCTGCTGGGCCGGGAGGACCCACCACGGGTTGAACAGCAGGGCGAGGCTCGCGCCCGCGATCAGGACCGGCGTGGCGGCCGCCGCGAGCCAGGCAGCCCGCCGTGCTTCCCGCGGCGGGCGGGCGGCGGAATGCTGCTTGCTCATGGCTGCCTCATGCCTGGCTAAGCGTTCGAGGCGACGTTCGGATCCGGGGATAAGGCCCCGACCCACGCCTACAGGAGGTTCTCATGCAGCTGATTGAGCTCACCGTTGTCGATTCGGAGGGCCAGCCCGCTGCGGATTGCGCCACCTGCGGCTCGCCCGTGCCCCCTGGGTCGGGCGTGACGGCGGTGTTCCACGGCCGCACGCTGCGCTTCCGGTGCGAGGGCTGCTTCTCCCGGTTCGTGCTCGACGCCGACCACGCGCCAGACGGGGTGGCCGCGTCATGCTGCAGCGGCGACGCCGACCACGAGTCCGCAGCGGCGCCAGGCTCGACGCCGTTCACCGAGTGGTGCATCTGATCTGCTCGTCGCCAGGGTCCCGGTCAGGCGGCACCTGGCCCCTGCGCAGCGCGGCGCCACGAGAACCGCCGTGTCTCGGCGCGAACCCTGAGCAGACCCTGGCGTGCCGCGACGTACAGGGCGATCGAGGCGACGAACACCAGGCCAGTGCCTTGGGCGACCCGACCCAGCACGAGCGCAGCCGTCAGGAGCGACAGCGCCAACCCGACAGCCGACTCGATCAGCTGCGCGGGGACGCGTCGGGCGCCAACCCGCCGGTCGGAAGACCAGATGCCCCGCCCCGCGGTGATTCGGCCTGCGCAGCACCCCGTGAGGAAGCAGCCGACTCGCCCCACGGCGACCGCGAGGAAGATCGTCGGCGCGACCGCGTCGAGGTAGCCGCCGATCGGCACCCCGAGGACGAGCGCGGAGGTCAACGCAGCGATGGGGGCCGACACCAGGAAGCCGTCGACCGACCAGCCCTCGCGCAGGGTCGCCCGGCTCGGGCCCTTCAGGCCCATGTACCAGCCCTTGGCGCCCGCCACGCCGATGAGCATCGCGAGCACCGATGCGAGGATGGCCGGGCCGACCGGAACGCCGTGGTGCGTCAGGAAGAGCGGCTGCGCCGCGATGGATCCCGCCAGCGCGATGGTCGCCGCGGCGAGGAAGCTGCCGGTCAGGACGCCTGGCGCCGCGGCGAGCGGCGCGGTCAAGGCCCAGCGGGTCCTCGCGGGTCCCGCCACGCCGACCATTTCCCAGCGGCGCCAGGACCACCCGACAAGCGGCAGCGCAGCCGGGTTGGCCGCGCGGGCGCGCTCGGGACCGACGACCTCGGCCGTGACGTCCCACTCGCCACCGGAGACGCCGTACACCCAGGTCGTGGTCGACATGGGAGTGCTCCCAGGAACGACCCCTGCGATCGTCTCGGTTCTGGAGAATGCGTCCGCGGGGGCCGGGACGCCGACAACGCCGCGGCGGCGCCCTGCCAGTCGGATCGTCGCCGTGTACGCAGGCCCGCCGGCCGGACCAGGGTCGAACCGGTGCGATACCACGAGCGCCTGCGGCTCGCCCTCAATGGCCGCCTCGGCCGCGGTACCGTGCTGCGTGGCCGCGGATGACGGCGTCGGCGACGGACCGGGGCCCGCACCACTGGGCTGCGTCGGCACGACCCCCGCGGAGGACCGGGCAGGTGCCGAGCGCGCCCGCCGTTGGGGTCGGCGCTTGGAGCTCACCTGGGAACGCCATGCGGCGACCCAGCCGCTCTAGCCATGGTGGGTCGCATCGGTCTCGTCGTGGTCGTGGGTCAGCGGCGCGCCATCGGCCCACCGCGTCGGGTCCTCGCGGAAGGTGGACGCGCAGGCGGGGTCGCAGAACCAGTAGGTCGTACCCTCGAACACGGCCGACGGTGATCCGCCGGGCGCGACCTTCATCCCGCAGACGGGATCGGTCGCGCGGTGGTCATGGTGACGTCCGTGAGCGTGCATGCACTGAGCTCCGAGTGGTCAGGATTCGACGGGTCGACCGGCGTGGTAGCCGGCACGGTGGATTACTCGCATCAGCGTCCAGGTGTCGACGGCCCCGGGCTCGGACCGCACGTATGCCGTCTCGGTCGCGGGGTTCACGTAGACGCTGCGGACGCCGGGCACTGCCGCAAGCGCGCGCTCGAGCGTGGTCGCGCCTGCGCCGCCACACCCGAGGCCGTACACCGGGATCCTGAGTTGAGGAGAACTGTCCATGGCCCGATGCTCGGGCCGCAGGCTGAGAGCCAGATGAGCCTCTCGTGAGACTTGGGCTCGGCCGGACGGCCTACTGAGGAGCGCGTTGCCTCAGTCCGCTCTGGCTGGCAGCACGATCTCCACCCGCGTGCCTCCCTCAGCGCGAGGCGAGAGCGTGATCGTCGCGCCGTGGGCGTCGGCGATCCAGCGGGCGATTGCAAGGCCCAGGCCCGTGCCCGAGGGGCGAACCTGGCGCGCCCTGCGTCCGCGGAACAGCCGCTCGAACAGGTGGTCTGCGTCCTCCTCGTCGATCCCGATGCCCGTGTCGTCCACCGTCACCACCGCCGTCTCATGGAGCGTCGCGAGGCGCGCGGTGACGCTGCCGCCGGTTGGGGTGTACCGCGCCGCGTTGTCCAGGACGATCCCGAACAATTCGCGCAGGCGGTCTGCATCGCCCTCGACGACAACGGGCTCCACGGCGGCCACCGACATCCGCACGTGCGTCGCTGCCTGTCTCTGCCGGCGGACGCAGTCCACCAGGAGCGCATCGAGCTCGACCGGCAGGAAGGTGAGCCGGGCCCCGGACTCGGCCCTCGCGAGCGAGAGGAGGTCGGCGATGAGTCGGCCCATCCGCTCGGCCTCATCCCGGGCGTCGTCGAGGATGGACGCCCGCTCTGCGGCGTCGAGGCCGGGACGTGTCGCGAGGTCGAGGTTGGCCCGGATCACGGTCAGCGGGGTGCGGAGCTGGTGCGAGGCGTCGCCCAGGAACCGCTGCAGCGCGTGGTGGCTGGACTCGAGAGCGGCCAGCATCTCGTTGAACGCGGCGGCGAGCTCGCCCACCTCGTCGGGCACCTCCGGGCGCTCAACGCGCGCCCCGAAGTCGCCCGAGAGCGCGATGGCGCGTGCCGTCTCGGTCACGTCGGCCACGGGCGTGAGCGCTCGGCGCGCGAGGAGCAGTCCGGCGACGAGCGCCAGCAGCGTCACCGCCAAGCCTCCCAGGAGGAGCGCGACCCGCACGGTGTCCAGCAGCGATCGCAGCGGTCGGGTGCTGTCCGCCCAGACGACGTACCCGAGGGTCGCCCCGCTGGGCGCGAGGACAGCCTGCACGGTGACGCGGAGGACGTCTCCCTGCACCGGGTGCTCGTGGATGTAGTGGTCGTGGCGGTCCGCGGCTGCAAGGTCGTCGGGCGTGACCGGGAGGGCCGGCTCCGCGGCGGGAGCGGAGTCGGCGATCTCGCGCCCGGCGGGGTCGAGCACGAGGATCCTCCCGCCGGTCGAGGCCAGCTGGGACACGAGCCTGGGCGTCGGCGACAGATTCCCGGCCGCGTCCACGTCCTGGCTCACGGCCCCGGCCGCGTGCTCGGCGTTGGCGACGAGCGAGTCGTCGAAAGACATCTGGAGCTCGCGGCTCAGGACGACGTACATGCCGCCGCCGAACGCGGCCAGGGCCGCGGCGAGAAGGGCCGCGTAGAGGAGCGCGAGCCGCAGGCGGATCGTGAGCGGCGGGAGGCGGATCACCCGTCCTTGAGCACGTAGCCGGCGCCGCGCACCGTGTGGATCAGCCTCGGCTCGCCACCGCCCTCGAGCTTCCCCCGCAGGTAGCGGACGTACACCTCGAGGACGTTCGACTCGCCGTCGAAGTCGTAGGACCACACGTGGTCCATGATCACGTCCCGGGTCAGCACCTTGCGCGGGTGGCGCATGAACAGCAGCAGCAGGTTGTACTCGGTCGTCGTGAGCTCGATCCGGCGCGCCCCGCGGCGCGCCTCGCGCGCGTCGACGTCGAACTCCAGGTCGGCGAACCGGAGGACCTCGCCCGCCGGGGCGGTGCGGCGGCGCAGGAGCGCGTGGACGCGCGCCAGCAGCTCCTCGAAGTTGAACGGCTTGACCAGGTAGTCGTCGGCGCCGGTCTCGAGGCCCTCCACCCGGTCGCGCACCTCGTCGCGCGCGGTGAGCATCAGGATGGCGACCTCGTCGCCGGCCGCGCGCAGCCGGCGCGTGACCTCGAGCCCGTCGATGCCAGGCATCATCACGTCGAGGACGACGAGCTGGGGCAGGTGCTCGCGCGCCTTCTCGAGGCCCTCCTCGCCCGTGGCGGCCTCGACGACGCGGTACCCCTCGTAGGCGAGGCCGCGGCGCACCACGGTCCTGATCTTGGGGTCGTCGTCGACGACCAGGATGCGCGTGGGGTCGGCCATAGCGGCGAGGTGCCTCCTGCGGTGACTGCGCCGCCGGACCGATGAGTCCGCCAGTCGCGGCGATCGTACGATGTCGCGCTCGGCGCCGTCGCCCGTGGTGGCACGGTCGCAGAGTGCGCTCCGAATCTGAGAGCAGTCTGAGCGCCCGCTGAGACTCGTGGCGTGCCGGCCCGGGGCGTTGCCGCAAACACTCCGTTGGTTCAGCATGCGCGACTCAGCGGGGCCCGATCGGACGGGCCTCCCGAGGGACGAGGATGGTCCCGGGCCGCAGGGGCCTGGCGGTCGCGGGCCCCGCCGGCGTGGGAGGGGCCGCGGCCGGAGGAGGGGGCGAGGGCACATCCGAATCCAACGGTGCGCGTGCGGCGACGTGGAGGTCGGCGAGGCGGACCGCGTCGCGGACGGCCGCGCGGTCCGCGTCAGGCGCCATCGCCGTGGCCTCCTACCGCCCCGGCGCCGCGGCCGCGAAGGCGGCCACGAGCGGCTGCGCCAGCACGCCGGTGATCACGAGCGCGGCCGCCGATGCGACCGTGACCGATGCGGCGGCGGCGCCGAGCGTGCGCATGCGCGCGGTCGCCGCGGCGAAGTAGACCGGCGCCAGCACCCGGACGTAGTAGAAGATTGAGATGACGGTGTTCACGGCCGCGAAGACCGCTAGCCACGCGAAACCGGCCTGGATCGCGACCGCGAACAGGAGTAGCTTCGCGACGAACCCGGAGAGCGGCGGCACGCCGATGAACGAGAGGAAGCTGAGGGCGAGGGCCGCCGCCTCGGCCCGGTGCTGGTCGGCCAGACCCGGGTAGTCGGCGAGCGCGGTCCGCCCGCGGAGCGTCGTGACGACGCCGAACGCGGCCAGGTTTCCCGGCACGTATGCGACGAGGAAGTACAGGAGCGCGACCATCGCGAGGTCGCTCCGCCCCAGGGCCGCTACGGCCATCAGCCCGTAGCCCGTCTGCGACACGGCCGACCAGCCCAGCAGCCGCCGCACGTCGTCCTGCCACAGGCAGGCCAGGTTGCCGAGGGTCATCGTGGCAGCCGCGCCCACGGCGACCATCGCGGCCCAGCCCAGCTCTTGCGCCGGGAGCGCCAGCACGAACCTCGCTAGGAAGACGAAGGCGCCCACCTTGGGCACGGCGAGCAGGAACCCCGCGACTGGCACGGGGGCGCCCTGCGCAACGTCGGGCACCCACACGTGCACCGGCACTCCGCCGACCTTGAACATCAGCCCGGCCATCACGAGCGCCACCGCGACGGCCGCGACCGGCCCCGCGGTCGGCGGCAGGCCGGGCAGGCGGTCGAGCGTCGTCCCCCCGGCGAGCCCGTACAGGAGGGCGACCCCCATCAGCATCGCCCCGTTCGCGAGCGCGCCGACCAGGTAGTACTTGATCGCGGCTTCGGCAGAGGCCGACGACCGCCGGTGGTAGGCGGC
>JAJYGO010000145.1 GCA_021785115.1 Chloroflexota bacterium
GGCGGGCCTCGTCGTGGAGGTCGCGTCCGCGCGGCCCTCGATCGTCGCGCTCGCCGGCCGCACGGACGTCCCGGCGCTCGCCGCGCTCGTCGCGCGCGCCGCGGTCGTCGTCTGCAACGACTCCGGGCCGATGCACCTCGCCGACGCGCTGCGGACGCCGGCCGTCGTGCTGTTCTCCGGCACGGACCTGGAGTCCCAGTGGGCGCCGCGCTCGACCCGCTCGGCGCTGCTCCGCCGGCCGACCGACTGCTCCCCCTGCTACGCCTTCCACTGCCCCTACGGGCTGCCCTGTCTCGACGTCCCGCCGGAGAAGGTGGTCACCGAGACGCTCGCGCTCCTCCGGCCCGTTCACGCCCAATCCCAGTACGACACGAGGAGGGAGACCGTCGATGCCGTCGCTCCGCGTGCTGACCTGGCACGTCCACGGAAGCTACCTGTACGACCTCGCGCAGACGCCGCATGAGTTCTGGCTGCCCGTCCAGCCGGGGCGGCCGGAAGGCTACGGTGGCCGGTCCGGATCGTTCCGCTGGCCCGACAACGTCCACGAGATCGCGGCCGACGACGTCCGGTCGGCGCGCTTCGACGTGGTGCTGTTCCAGTCGCGCCGCAACTACGAGGTCGACGCGGAGCGGCTCCTCTCGGACGCCCAGCGCCGGCTCCCCCGCATCTACCTCGAGCACGACCCGCCTCGCGAGCACCCGACCGACACGCGGCATCCGGCGGCTGACGACCCCGGCACGCTCATCGTGCACGTCACGCCGTTCAACGCGCTCATGTGGGACAACGGCGTCGCCCCGGTCTCGGTGGTCGAGCACGGCGTCGTCGATCCCGGGGCACGCTGGACGGGCGAGCTCGAGCGCGGGATCGTCGTCGTGAACGACCTCGCGGGCCGCGGCCGCCGGCTCGGGCGGGACGTGTTCGAGCAGGCGGCGGCCGACGTGCCCCTCGACCTGGTCGGCATGCGGTCCGAGGCGCTCGGCGGCCTCGGCGAGATCGCGCCGCCGGAGCTGCCCGGCTTCGAGGCCCGCTACCGGTTCTTCTTCCATCCGATCCGGTACACGAGCCTCGGGCTCGCCGTGTGCGAGGCGATGATGCTCGGCATGCCCGTCGTGGGGCTGGCCACGACGGAGCTCGCCACGGTCGTCGAGAACGGCGAGTCCGGGTACGTCGACACGGACGTGCGGCGGCTCGTTCCCGCGATGCGCGAGCTGCTGGCCGACCGGAGGCTCGCGGCACGCCTCGGAGAGGGTGCGCGACGGCGCGCGCTCGAGCGCTTCTCGATCGACCGCTTCGCGCGGGACTGGGATGCGGTCTTCCGCGAGGTCGCGGGTTCGCCGTCGGCCGTCTTCGCCGGTTCGGGTTCGGCGTCGGGCGCCACGGGCCCGGCGGGATCGCAGGGGGAGGGGGCAGCCGCATGAACCGTCGAGTCGCGCTCATCAGCGAGCACGCGTCGCCGCTCGCGATCCTCGGCGGGGTCGACAGCGGCGGGCAGAACCTGTACGTCGGCGAGCTCGCGAAGAACTTCGCGGAGATGGGCTACGAGGTCGACGTGTTCACCCGGCGCGACGCGGCGCTGCTGCCGGAGACCGCGGAGTGGGTGACCGGCGTCCGGATCATCCACGTGCCCGCCGGCCCTCCGGAGCAGATCCGCAAGGAGAACCTGCTCCCGTACATCGACGAGTTCACGCGCTGGGTCGCGAAGTTCATCCGCGGCCAGCAGCGCGGCTACGACATCGTCCACGCGAACTTCTTCATGTCGGGTCTCGTCGCCGCCGAGCTCAAGCGGCAGTTCGGGACGCCGTTCGTCATCACGTTCCACGCGCTCGGCCGCGTGCGGCGACAGTTCCAGGGGGAGGCCGACGGGTTCCCCGACGCGCGGTTCGAGATCGAGGACCGCATCGTGGCGGAGGCCGACCGGATCGTCGCGGAGTGCCCGCAGGACGAGGAGGACCTGATCCGGCTCTACAACGCCGACCCCGCCCGCATCACGATCATCCCGTGCGGCTTCGACCCGTCGGAGTTCTGGCCGATCAGCAAGCCGCTCGCGCGTGCGGCGCTCGGCTTCGCCCCCGACGAGAAGGTGCTCCTGCAGCTCGGCCGGATGGTGCCGCGCAAGGGGGTCGACAACGCGATCCGGGCATTCGGTCGGCTCGTGCGCAGGCACCGGATCGAGGCCAGGCTGGTCGTCGTCGGCGGCGAGGACGAGGAACCCGACCCGACCCGCAGCCCGGAGCTCCGGCGGCTGCAGGACCTGGCGCGCGCGGAGCGCGTGAAGGAACGCGTGGTGTTCGTCGGGCGCCGGAACCGGGAGGTGCTCAAGCACTACTACAACGCCGCGGACATCTTCATCACGACGCCGTGGTACGAGCCGTTCGGGATCACGCCGATCGAGGCGATGGCCTGCGGGACCCCGGTCGTCGGCTCGAACGTGGGCGGCATCAAGTTCACCGTCCGCGACGGCGAGACGGGCTACCTCGTCGCGCCGAACGACCCGGACGCGCTGGCCGAGCGGATCGCCCACCTGTACGAGCACCCGAAGCTCATGTCGGTGTTCCGGAAGCAGGCGATCGCGCGCGCGAACGACCTGTTCACGTGGCACAAGGTGGCCTCGGCGATGGCGGAGCTCTACGAGGAGGTTCTCGCGGCGTCGCAGCAGCCGGCCGAGCGTGAGCTGGCGCAGCTGGCGGTGGTCGACCGGTCGTTCGACAGCGTCGTCGAGGCGCTGGTGGAGACCCGGCGGCGGCTCCGGTCGGCGATCCCGGAGGCGGCCGACGTGCTCGCGAACTGCTTCGCGAACGGCGGCAAGCTGCTCGTGTGCGGCAACGGCGGGAGCGCCGCCGAGGCGCAGCACTTCGTGGCCGAGTTCGTGGGCCGCTTCAAGCATGAGGGGCGGCGCGGCCTGCCGGCGATCTCGCTCACGGCGGACACGGCCGTCCTCACGGCGTGGGCGAACGACGTCGGGTACGACGACGTGTTCGCCCGCCAGGTCGAGGCGCTCGGGCAGCCGGGGGACGTGCTCGTCGCGATCAGCACGAGCGGCCGGTCGCGCAACGCGGTCCGGGCGCTCGAAGCCGCCCGCCAGCGGGGGCTCCGGACGGTCGGGCTCCTCGGCGGGACCGGCGGGGACATGAAGGCGCTCGTCGACGTGCCGCTGCTCGTCCAGTCGTCCGACACGCAGCACGTCCAGGAGGTGCAGGCCGTCCTCGTGCACGTCCTGGCCGAGCTCGTGGAGGAGCAGCTCGTGACCGGGCGCACGCAGCCCGTCGCGGGGGCGCCGGTGCGGGCGATCTGGGATCTGCCGCGGACGCGGTCCGACCGGCGGAATCGGCGGGCGCCGTCGCGGCCGGCGGCGCGCGTCGCGAACGCCAGGCGGCGGCAGAGCATGGCGGAGGAATCGGCGTGACGGGCGGCCGACGGCCTGGCCGGATGCGCGGACAGGACACATCAGGCGGACAGGACACATCAGGCGGACAGGACACATCAGGCGGACAGGACACATCAGGAGGATCGATGCAGACACTCGAAGGACAGGTGGTGCTCGTCACCGGGGGCGCCCGCGGGCTCGGTCGCGAGGTCGTGGACGTCCTCGCGTCGTCCGGAGCGCGCGTCGCGGCCGCCGACATCCGGCGCGAGCTCGTCGAGCAGACGGTGTCGGAGCTGCGCGGCGGTGACTGCGGCGTCGTCGCGGTCGAGCTCGACGTGAGCGATCCGGCGAGCGTGGACGCGGCGTTCTCGACGATCGAGCGCGAGCTCGGCCCCGTGGACGTGCTCGTGAACAACGCCGGCACAGACGTGACGCTGCCCGTCGAGGAGCTCGCGGTCGAGGACTGGCAGCGTGTCATCAACGTGAACCTGTCCGGGGCGTTCCTCTGCGCGAAGCGCGCGATCCCGGCGATGCGCGAGGCCGGGCGTGGGCACATCGTGAACATCGCGTCGACGGCCGCGAAGCGCACGTGGCCGAACGCCGCGCCGTACCACGCGAGCAAGTGGGGGCTGCTCGGGTTGAGCCACGCGCTGCATGCCGAGCTGCGGCCGCAGGGCATCAAGGTCACCGCGGTCGTCACCGGCGGCATGCGCACCCCGTTCCTGCTCGATCGGTTCCCCGACATCGACCCGGGCGTGCTCCAGGATCCGCGGAACGTCGCCGAGACCGTCCGCTTCGCGCTGCTCCAGCCCGAGGAGACCGTGATTCCGGAGTTGATGGTGCTCCCGATGCGGGAGACGTCCTGGCCGTGACCCGCGATCCCCGCGACCCACGCGATCTCGCGCCCGCCGTCTTCCTCGACAAGGACGGCACGCTCATCGAGGACCTGCCCTACAACGTCGACCCCGCGCGGATCCGGCTCGCGCCCGGCGTCCGCGCAGGGCTCCCGGCGCTGCACGCGGCCGGCTACCTCCTCGTCGTCGCCACGAACCAGTCGGGCGTAGCGCGCGGCTACTTCACCGAGCGCGACCTGGCGGCGATCCGCGACCATCTCGAGGCAATGTGCGCGGCCATGGGGGCACCCCTCGCCGGCTTCCACTGGTGCCCCCACCTCCCGCCGCCCGAGGGGATCAACGAGTACGCGGTCGAGTGCGACTGCCGCAAGCCGGAGCCCGGGCTGATCCTGCGCGCCGCGGAGGAGCACGCGATCGACCTCGGCCGATCGTGGTTCGTCGGCGACGCGTGGATGGACGTCGCCGCCGGGCGTCGTGCCGGCTGCCGGACCGTCATGGTCGGCCCCGAATGGGAGACGGCGGCGGATCTCCAGCCCGAGGTCCGCCCGGACTTCGCCGTTCCGGACCTCGCCGCCGCGGCCGGGATCATCCTCCACGAGGACGGGCGAGCGCCGGGTCCCGATGGCCCTCCGGGTCCCGACGCGCGCCCTGCGCCCACGCGCGCCCGCTCGTCCGGTCGCGGGCCACATCGAACGGGGGTGCCAGCGTGAGCCGTTCGCTCGCGTCTGTCGTCGCCGGATTCCGCGACCTGCGGGTCGTGGTCGTCGGGGACGCGATGCTCGACAGCTACCTGCACGGGACGGCGTCACGCCTCTCCCGCGAGGCGCCCGTGCCGATCGTCAGCCTGGAGCGCCGCGAGGACGTTCCCGGCGGCGCCGGCAACACGGCCGTGAACGTGCGGAGCCTGGGGGCCCACGCGGAGCTCGTCTCGATCGTCGGAACCGACCCGGAGGGCGAGAGACTGTGCGAGGTGCTCGCGGCGCGCGGCGTCGGGACCCGAGGCATCGTGAAGGCGCCGCAGGTGACGACGCTCGCGAAGCACCGCATCGTGGCCGGCGACCAGATGCTCGTGCGGTTCGACACGGGCGCCGCCGCGGACCTCGACGACAGGGTCGAGGAGACGCTCGAGCGGCGGCTCGTCGAGCTCGCGTCGGACGCGGACGCGATCATCGTGTCGGATTACGGGTACGGGGTCCTCGCCCCGCGCATCGTCGAGGCGCTCCGGGCGCTCCAGGAGGCGTCGCCGCGCGTGCTCGTGGCCGACGCGCGGGACCTGCGCCGCTACCGCCGGACCGGCGTGACGGCGGTGAAGCCGAACTACGCCGAGGCGGTCCGGCTGCTCGGCGAGCCGGAGGAGCGGGACCCCCGCCTCCGGGCCGCGCAGGTGGGCGTGCGCGGCGACCGGATCCTCGACCTGTGCGGCGCCCGGATGGCCGCCGTGACCCTCGACACCGAGGGGTCGATCCTGTTCGAGCGCGGCCGCCCCGCGTACCGGACGTATGCCCGGCCCGCCAGCCACTCCCGCGCCGCCGGCGCAGGCGACACGTTCGTCAGCGCGCTGGCGCTGGCGCTGGCGGGCGGCGCCACGGGACCCGAGGCGACCGAGATCGCGTCCGCCGCCGCCGCGGTCGTCGTCAGCAAGAACGGGACGGCGGCGTGCGCCGCGTTCGAGCTCGAGGAGTACGTGCTGGCGACGGCGCGCCGGATCGAGTCGCCCGAGCAGCTCGCGGAGCGGCTGGGGTCGTACCGCGAGCAGGGGCGCCGGATCGTGTTCACGAACGGCTGCTTCGACATCCTCCACCGCGGCCACATCACGTACCTCAACCGGGCGAAGGCGCTGGGCGACGTCCTTGTCGTCGGGATCAACGCGGACGAAAGCGTTCGCCGGTTGAAGGGCGACGGCCGGCCGGTGAACGGGCTCGAGGACCGGGCACAGGTCCTCGCCGCGCTGAGCTGCGTCGACCACGTCGTGCCGTTCGAGGAGGACACGCCGGAGCGACTGATCCGGCTGGTCCGGCCGCACGTCTTCGTGAAGGGCGGCGATTACACGCGGGAGACGCTCCCGGAGGCGCGGCTCGTCGAGTCGCTCGGGGGGACGGTCCAGATTCTGCCGTACGTCGAGGACCGTTCGACGACGGGCATCATCGAGCGTCTCCGGCACGTGCCGCACGAGGTGGATGCCGAGGCCGCCGCGCGCGGGCGTTCGCGCGGCCGGAGTCGCGCCGGACGCCGGTCGCGCCGGGACCGCTCCGAGGCGGTTCGCGAGTGACGTCCGTCCCCTCCGGCACGGCGCCCGATCCGGCGTCGGGTCTCGGCGCGCCGACCGCCTCGGCGCGCGAGCCGGCCGGGCGGTCGAAGCCCGAGCCGCCCCGCGATGCGCCGGCGCCCCAACCCCGCCGCGATGCCCTGGCGTCCCAGCCGCGCCGCGGTGCCCTGGCGCCCCAGCCGCGCCGCGACGCCTGGGCGAGCGCGCGTCACGTCCTGTGCGTCCGTCTCGACGGGCTCGGGGACGTGCTCATGACGTCGCCGGCGCTCAGGGCGCTGCGTCGGGCCAGGCCGGATCGTCGCCTGACGCTGCTGACGTCGCCCGCCGGGGCCGAGGTCGCCCGGCTGCTCCCTGAGATCTCCGAGACGATCGTCTACGAGGCGCCGTGGATGAAGGTCGCCCGCACGCCGGACCCGGGGCCCGATCTCGCGATGGTCGAGGCGCTCCGGCGCCGCGGGTTCGACGCCGCGGTCATCTTCACGGTCAACACGCAGAGCGCCCTGCCGGCGGCGCTGCTGTGCCACCTCGCCGGGATTCCGCTCCGCCTCGCGCACGCGCGCGAGAACGTCTACGGGCTCCTGACGGACCGGGTGCCCGAGCCGGAGACCGCGCTCGCAACGCGCCACGAGGTGCAGCGCCAGCTCGACCTGGTGGGTCACGTGGGGAGCGAGCCCGAGGATGCGCACCTGTCGCTCCGCGTGCCGCCGCGCGCGAGCCGGAGGATGCACGCCCGTGTCGCCGAGCTCGGGATCGACCCGGATCGGCCATGGGCGGTCGTGCATCCGGGCGCGTCGGCGCCGTCGCGGCGATACCCCGCGGAGTGGTTCGCGGAGGTCGCGCACTCACTCGTGCACGACCACGGATGGCAGCTCGTCTTCACGGGGTCGGGACCCGACGAGGTCGCGCTCGTGGACGCGATCCGGCGGGCGGCGCGCGTCGACTCGCCCTCGCTCGCCGGCCAGCTCGATCTGCCGTGCCTGTCCGCGCTCCTCGCGATGGCACCGCTCGTCATCACCAACAACACCGGCCCCATGCACGTCGCGGCCGCGGTGGGCGCGCCGGTCGTCGCGCTCTACGCGCTGACGAACCCGCAGCACACGCCGTGGGGCGTGCCCGCGCGCGTGCTGTCGTTCGACGTGCCCTGCCGATGGTGTCTGAAGAGCGTATGCCCCGAAGGGCACCACCTGTGCCTGAGAGGCGTGGAGCCGCGGGATGTCGTCTCGGCAGCCCTCGACCTCGCCGCCGAAACCGGCACGCCCGCCAGGATCGTGAGGGCCGCCTTCACGGTCGGCCGACGCGGCATTGCGGCGGGTGCGAGGAAGGCGACCGCGTGACCGAGCGCGGCGGCGACGCCTCGCCGGCGCGGCCACGGGTCGACGCATCCGGCGTGGGGCATCCGGCACGCTCCGGGGCGCCGGCACTCGACGTCCTCATCCCGACGTGCGACCGGCCCGCGGCGCTGGCGGTCACCCTGACCTCGCTGCTCGCACAGGACTGGGCGCCGATGCGCATCGTCGTCTCCGACCAGGGTTCCGAGCCGGCGATGGAGGTCAGCGGCGTCCTTCGTGCCGCCGTCCGGGCGCTCAGGGCGCACGGCAGTTCGGTCGAGATCCTGCGCCACGTGCCACGCCGCGGAATGGCCGAGCAGCGGCAGTTCCTGCTCGATCAGGCCCGCGCGCCGTACGCGCTCGCGATCGACGACGACGTCATCCTCGGTCCGAACCTCGTCCCGAGGCTCCTGCGCACGATCCGCCAACAGGGCTGCGGGTTCGTCGGTTCCGCGCTCATCGGGCTCGGCTACGTCGGCGACGAGCGTCCCGACGAGGAGGCGGTCGAATGGTGGGACGGCCCGGTCCGGCCGGAGGTCGTGCGGCCGGGCTCGGGCGAGTGGGAGCGCCACCGACTGCACAACGCGGCGAACGTCTGGCACGTCCAGCGCAGGCTCGGACTCACGCCCGAGACGCAGCGCCTGTACAGGGTCGCCTGGGTCGGCGGGTGCGTGCTGTGGGACGTCGCGGCGCTCCGGGAGGCCGGCGGCTTCTCGTTCTGGGAGCAGCTGCCGCCCGCACACGCCGGCGAGGACGTGCTCGCGCAGCTGCGCGTGATGGCGCGTCGCGGCGGGTGCGCCGTGATGCCGTCGGAGGCGTACCACCAGGAGCTCGAGACGACCGTGACCGACCGCAGGGTCGACGCGCCGTGGGCGCTGCCGGACGCGCTCCCGGACGCGACCGGGGCGGCGCGGTGATGGCACCCGGCGGCCCGAAACCGCGGGCCGATCCCGCGGGCGGATCCCGCGGGCTGATCCCGCGGGCCGATCCCGTCGGCGGATCCCGCGGGCCGACCCGGTCCGGATTTCCCGCCGGCACGACAGGGTGACGGCCGACGCGTAGTGATGACCAGGAGGAAGGGCACATGGCGACGAACGCGATCCAGCTGCTGACCGAGGACCACGCGCGGCTGCGCACCCTGCTCGACGAGCTCGAGCAGACCAGGGGTGACGGCCGGCGCGAGAAGTTCGAGGAGGTCCGGCAGACGCTGGCCGCCCACGAGATCATCGAGGAAGAGGAGTTCTACCCGACGCTGCGTCGGCACCCGCGGGCGAAGGAGGAGGTGCTCGAAGGGATCGAGGAGCACCACCTGGTCGACCAGGTCATGGGCGAGCTCGGTGCGACTCCGATCTCCGACGAGACGTGGGAGGCGAAGCGGAACGTCATGACCGAGAACATCCGGCACCACATGGAAGAGGAGGAGACCGAGCTGTTCCCGACGGCCCGGAAGGTCCTCGACGAGGGCGAGCTGAACGCGCTCGGCGACCGGATGGCGAGCCGCAAGACCGAGGTGCTGCGCGAGCTGAGCTGAGGTTCGTGGCCCGTCGGCGGGCCAGGCACCGCCAACGGGACCACCACTGCGGCCCCCGCTCGCCCGCCGGCCAATCGTGACGAGTGGCCGGCGGAACGGTCCGAACGACCCTGTCCGCCGTGTGTCCGCGGGCTCAGGCTCTCCCGTCGATGCCGCGGCCGGCGCCCCGCCAGCATCGCGGGGCAGCGGCGTCTCCAGCCGGGACGACGGAAGCCGTCGTCGAGCCGGGGGTGGTCGGCATGGCACAGGTCATCGAGACCGTCGGGCTGACGAAGTCGTATGGACAGCGCCGCGGGATCGTCGACGTCGGCTTCTCGGTGTCGGAGGGCGAGGTCTTCGGCTTCCTCGGTCCGAACGGGGCGGGCAAGACCACGACGATCCGGCTGCTCGTCGGCGCGATCCGGCCGACGTCCGGGTCGGCTCGGGTGCTCGGACTGGACACGTGGGCCGATGCGACGCGGGCCCACGCGTCGATGGCGTACCTGTCGAGCGACCCGGGCTATCTCGGCGAGCTGACGGCGGCCGAGCAGCTCGACTACCTCGCCTCGTTGCGAGGTCTCGCCAAAGGGGCGTGGCGCCGCGTGGCGGAGCGGCTCGAGCTCGACCCGTCGGTGCGGATCCGGAAGCTGTCGAGGGGCAACCGCCAGAAGGCCGCGGAAGTCCAG
>JAJYGO010000469.1 GCA_021785115.1 Chloroflexota bacterium
AGGTCGGCCTCGATCGTGCTGCCGAACTCCACGCGGTGTGGCCGCCGGAAGTCGGCGTACTCGTGCTCGAGGCGGAAGGTCGTGACCTCGAAGACCTCGGCCTCGCGGCGGACCGCCACGGTGCCGAAGCGGTTCTCGTACACGGCGCCCGGGAACAGGGCGACCAGCCGGCCCGGGCGGGCGTCCGTGGCCAGGTCCCAGTCGGCGGGCAGGCGGCCGAGCAGCGCGTCCCGCAGCGACCCCCCGACCACGTACGCCGCGTGGCCGGCCGCGACGAGGCCGTCGATCAGGGCGTGGACGGCCGGCGGGACGGCGCGATCGAGGTCGGGCTGCCGCGTACCGTCGGCCCCGGGCGCCACCACGCCCGCCTCGAACCCGTTCGCGGCCACGGCCGCGCCCTAGTGCTTGCCGAGGAACAGGTAGTCGCGCCAGGCCTCGTTGCGCGTGTCCTCGAGGTAGGGCGAGAACAGCGAGTAGAGGTCGCTCCGGGGCTCGAACGGCTGGCGGAGCAGGCGGAGCCGCGCCTCCTCGGGGGTGTGCCCGCCCTTGCGGTGGTTGCACGGCCGGCAGGCGGCCACCAGGTTCTCCCACGTGTGCTGGCCCCCGCGGTGGCGGGGCAGGACGTGGTCCAGGGTGAGGTCGCTGCCGGTCTTGCCGCAGTACTGGCAGGTGTTGCGGTCGCGGATGAAGATCTCCCGCCGGGTCAGCTTCACGCGCGGCCGGGGCCGGCGGATCTGGTGCTGGAGGCGGATCACGCTGGGCGCCCGGTAGACGGCACGCACGGAGCGGATCTCCTGGTGGTCGTACTCGATCACCTCGGCCTTCGAGCCGAACACGAGCCGGAACGCCCGCGGCAGGTTGCAGACGTTCAGGGGCTCGTAGTTCTGGTTCAGCACGAGAACGACCCCGTTCATCGGCCGAACCATAGCAGCGCCGGGCGGTTCCCGTCTGAGCGCGCGGCGTCAGCGTCGCGTTGCGGGGAGGCCAGGGGGCGGCCCCGGGCCCGGTACCCGCTCGTCGTCCTCCCGGTGCCGACCCCTAGATCCGGGGCGGCGTCATCTCCCGCTCGATGCGGGCGATCTCGACCTCGATCCGGCCCACCTCCGCCGAGGCCTGCTCCCACTCGTGGCTGCCCGGCTCCGCGTTGATCCGGCGCTGGCGCGCCTCGCGGTGCAGGACGAGGAGCTCCTCGCGGGTGGAGGGCAGCGGCTCCGCCGCCGGCTTGTCGGTCGTCATGGGTCCTCCGTGTCGATCGACCTAGGGTAGCGCGCGGCGCGGCTGGGCGACCGCCCCGCGGCGTGCCCGGTCCCGGAGTCCGCTCGGAGGGAGGGCATCTGAACGCCCCCCCGTGATTCACCCGGCGATGCCGCGGACCAGCCTCACCGGCATGCCCGGGCGGACGTCGCCCTCCCGGAGCACCCGCGCGTACCAGCGGGCGTCGTTCGGGTGCACTTTGCCGCTGATCCGGGCGATCCGGTGCTCGATGAACCAGTGCGCCAGCGTCTGGCAGGGCGTCGTGAACTTGGTCAGCTCCAGCTCGAGCGCCGCGTCCCCCTCGCCGACGATCAGCCGGTCCCCGGGCGCCAGCCCCTCCCAGTCCACGCCCAGCAGCGTCAGGTTCTCGCCGTAGGCGCCGGGGAAGGCCTGGTGCCCGTCGGCGCGCACCCGCTCCACGGCCTCCTGCGAGTAGAGGCAGACGGCCTGGTCCGGTCCGCCGTGGACGGGCTCGGGCTCGGTGTGGGCGTCGATGTCGAGGCCGAGCCGGCCGACCCGGGCCGATTCGACGGGCGGTTTCGGCACCCCGCCGCTGTTGGCGTTGACCGAGGCGACGATGCCGACGTCGCCCGGCTCGATGGTCGTCCGCTCGGCCCACAGCACCTCGGTGTCGTACGGCAGGTCGATCTCGGGGACACCGGCCGTGAGCGGGTCGGCGGCCAGCACCGCGCGGACCTCGTCGAGCACGCCCTGTCGGACTTCCGGCGACGCCGCAGCGACGTAGCTCACCGAGGCGATGCGCTCGACGACGCCGTCGGCCGTCAGCCGCTGGACTTGCCGGAACGCCATCGACCGCCACGAACCGAACAGCCCGCACAGAGCCAGCGATTCGCGCCACGCGTCGTCCCAGACCTGCGGCTCGCCGGAGGCGGCCCGCCGGGCTGCGTCGCCGATGCCGCGGACCCACGGCACCGACTCGTCGCGGCGGTTGAAGACCAGCGCCGCGCGCCCGCCGGGCCGCAGCACGCGGTGCATCTCGGACAGCGCGCGGATCGCGTCGAACCAGTGGAACGCCTGCGCCACCACGACCGCGTCCACGGACGCGTTGGGGAGCCCGATCGCCTCGGCCGTGCCCGCCGCGACCTGCACGCCGGGCACGGCGTCCGCCAGCTTCGCGCGCATCGCCTCGACCGGCTCGACGGCCAGGATCTCGGCGCCCGACGGCGCCAGCAGGCGGGTGAGCTTGCCCGTGCCCGCGCCCAGCTCGAGCAGCGTCCGGCCGGGCCCCAGCCCCAGCGTCTCGATGATCGCCGAGACGGCGTCAGGCGGGTAGGTCGGCCTCGAGCGCTCGTATGCGTCGGCCCCCGCGGTGAAGCCGCGCGACGCGGTGCTGTGGATCGGGTCGCTCATGGGCGTGACTGTAGCCGAGGGCGGGCGGGACGGCCCGCGCGCCGGATACAGCCCGCGCGGCGGACGCAGCCCCGCGGCGGACGCAGCCCCGCCCCCGGGTCGCCGGCCGTACGCTTGGCGGCGTGATCACCCAGCTCTACACCATGCAGACCGTGATCGAGGCGCTCGCCTGCGCCGACGCCGGCGCCGACCACGTCGGCACCACGCCGCCGCACGGCGGCCTGCCCGGCGAGGTGCCCGTGCGGCTGGCGGCGGAGATCGCCCGGGCCGTGGCCGGCCGCGCCAAGGCCGTGGTGCTCACCGTGTGGACGGACCCGGTGGCCATCGCCGAGCTCGTGGACGCCACCCGGCCCGCGATCCTCCACCTCTGCCCCCCGGCGCACCTGACCTCGCCCGCCCAGGTGGAGCGGATCAGGCTGCGGCTGCCCGGCGTTCCGGTCATGCAGGCGATCTCGGTGACCGGCCCCGAGAGCGTGGCCGAGGCGCGCGCGTACGCCGAGGTGGCCGACTACCTCATCCTCGACACGCAGGCCCCGGGGATCGGCGGCGTGGGGGCAAGCGGCGCCACGCACGACTGGGGGGTGAGCCGCGAGATCGTGCGCTCGGTCCGCGTGCCGGTGATCCTGGCCGGCGGCCTCTCGCCCGAGAACGTGGCCGAGGCCGTTCGCGCGGTCAGGCCGTGGGGCGTGGACTCGCTGACCTGGACCAACCGGGCCCTCCCCGGCGGCGGCTTCCGCAAGGACCTCGACCGCGTCCGCGCCTTCATCGCGGCCGCCCGCGGCGCCCTGGGCGACGACCCCGACCTCCGCGCCGACCCCGACTGACATGGACGGCACCACCCGCCGCGTCCTCGTCCTCGGCGACGCCAACGTGGACCTCACGCTTCACGTGCCGGTGCGGCAGCCGGACGGGCGGCGCGTGGTGCGCGAGCCGGTGGTCTCGCCGGGCGGCACGGCGGCGAACACGGCGCGCGCCCTCGGTGTGCTCGGTGTCCCGGTCTCGTTCGCGGGCGCCGTCGGCGACGACGCGTTCGGGCGGCAGGTCGCGCGCGACCTGGCGGCCTGCGGCGTGGACACGTCCGCGCTCGCGGTCACGCAGGCAGACGCCACGTGCCAGGTGATCGCCATGGTCGAGCCCGACGGCGAGCGGTCGCTGGTCGTGTGGCCGCCCGACGGCGGGGCGCTCCGCTGGCTGCGCCTCGAGGACGTTCCGGCCGACGCGGTAGAGCGGGCGGCCTGGCTCCACACGACCGGCATGTGCCTCCGCGACGGCCCCGTCCGCGACACCGTCCTGGCGGTCATGGCGCAGGCCCGGGCCGCCCGGGTGCCGGTCTCGATCGACCTCAACCTGCGCGTCGAGCTGTGGGGCCTCGATGCCGAGCGTCGGGCCGCCGTCGAGCGGGCGATCGCGCTGGCGGATGTCGTCCTGGGCAGCGGGCCGGAGGAGCTGGCTCCGCTGGCGGCGGCGATGGGGCAGCGTTCCGCCGGGACGGCCGTCCCGGAGGTCGAGGCGGCCGCGCACGTCCTGGCGGGCGGCGCGAGGACCGTGGTCGCGCGCATGGGCGGCGAGGGCGCGCTCGCGTGCACCCCTGACGGGGGGATCGTCCGGAGCCCCGCCTTCGCCGTGGAGGTGGCCAACGTCGTCGGCGCCGGGGATGCGTTCAACGCAGGGTTCATCGCCGCTCGCGTCGAGGGCCTGGACCTCCCCGACGCGCTCCGGTGGGGGAACGCCGTCGCGGCGCGCAGGGTGGCGCGGGCGGCCGGGTCCCCGGGCCTGCCCGGCCGGACCGAGGTCGAGGCGCTGCTCGACTAGCGAGCGCCGTGGCTGCCCACGAGCGGCGGGATGGGCGCACGGCCCGTGGGCCCTTCGGCTGCGGGGTAGCATTCGCTGCGTGACCGACGTCGTCGCCGCAGCTGTCGAGCCGAGCGATCCCCCCGAGGGTCCGATTGCCGAGGAGATCCGGCTGCGTCTGGCGGACGCCTGGGGCGACATGGGGGCGGCCTGGGGCGTGGCGCCGGCGATCGCCCGCGTCCACGCCTACCTGATGGCCCGCCAGGAGGCGCTCACCGAGCGGGAGGTCCGCGAGGCGCTGGGGCTCTCCCACCGCGCGGCCAGCCTCGCGCTCGCGGAGGCCGAGCAGTGGGGCCTCGTCGAGAAGATCGCGGAGCCTCGCCGTGTCGGCCGCCGCGGACCCGCCGGGACCGCCTACCAGGCCATCGGCGACCACTGGCGCTGGTTCGGGCGCGTCGTCGCCGAGCGCAAGGTGCGCGAGGGCGACCCGATCATCGAGGTCCTCGAGCGCACCCTGGCCGACACGACTGCCGCCCTGGCCGACTCCCCCGGCGACCCCGACCTCACGCGACTCCGGGAATGGCTGGCGACGTTCCTGATCTTCGTGCGGCTGTTCGACCGGGCCGTGGGGCTGGTCTCGCGCCTCGAGCCCACCGAGCTGGAGCGGGCCGTCCGGCTGCTCGGCGAGGTCCCCGACGACACGATCCTGCGGCTGGTCGCCCTGCTCGACGGCCTGCCCGACCGCGATGTGCTGGACCTGGTCGAGGCCCTGTCCCGCCTCTCGCCCGCCAGCGCCCGCCGGGCGACGACGCTGATGTCCGGGGTGGTGAGGACGCTGGTCCGCTAGCAGGCGCGCCGGCGGCCCCGGCCTTCCGCGGCCCCGACGTTCCGAGGCGCGGCGTTCCAAGTTGTCCCAACCAGCCTCGCGCGCGCGGGCGAATCGACCGCCCGTGCCATAATCGAGGCGTAGCGCCGGACCGAACCGGTTCGAACGGGCGACGACCCCGGGGTCAGTCGGACGGCCGGCAAGTGCGTCCTTCTCCGGAGAGCCCAATCCACCATGACCGAAACCTCCACCTGGGCCACCAAGAAAGGCCTCGCCCAGATGCTCAAGGGCGGCGTCATCATGGACGTCGTCACGCCCGAGCACGCCAAGATCGCTGAGGACGCCGGGGCCGTCGCCGTCATGGCCCTCGAGCGCGTCCCGTCCGACATCCGCGCCGCCGGCGGCGTCGCGCGCATGTCCGACCCCGCGATGATCGAGGAGATCATGGCCGCGGTGTCGATCCCGGTCATGGCCAAGGCGCGCATCGGCCACTTCGTCGAGGCGCAGATCCTCGAGGCGCTGGGCGTCGACTACATCGACGAGTCAGAGGTGCTCACGCCCGCGGACGAGCGCAACCACATCGACAAGCACGCGTTCAAGGTCCCGTTCGTGTGCGGCTGCCGGAACCTCGGCGAAGCGCTCCGGCGCATCAACGAGGGCGCCGCGATGATGCGGACCAAGGGCGAGGCCGGCACCGGCAACGTGGTCGAGGCCGTTCACCAGCTCCGCGACGTCCTGGCCGACATCCGCCGCCTGCAGGGAATGCGCGAGGACGAGCTGTTCGTCGCCGCCAAGGAGCTGCAGGCGCCGTACGAGCTGGTCAGGCAGGTCGCGCAGGACGGCAAGCTCCCGGTCGTGAACTTCGTCGCCGGCGGCATCAGCACGCCGGCTGACGCCGCGCTCGTGATGCAGCTGGGCGCCGAGGGCGTGTTCGTCGGGTCGGGCATCTTCAAGAGCGAGGACCCCGCGCGGATGGCCAACGCCATCGTGCAGGCCACCACCCACTACCAGGACGCCAAGATCCTCGCCGAGGTCAGCAAGGGCCTCGGCGCCCCGATGCGGGGGATCGCGCTCGAGACGATCCCCGAGCAGGAGCGGCTGGCGGTCCGCGGCTGGTAGGCCGGACGGGTCGGCGGGGGCCGGCGCGATGACGATGCGGATCGGGGTCCTGGCCCTCCAGGGGGCCTTCGCGGAGCACGTCGCCTCGCTCCGCGCCGTGGGCGCGGAGCCGGTCGAGGTGCGCCTGCCGAGCCATCTCGACGACATCGACGGCCTGGTCATCCCGGGCGGCGAGAGCACGACGATGCGCAAGCTCATCGACCGCTGGGGGCTCCGCCAGCCCATCCTCGAGCTGGCCGGCCGCGGAGCGCCCGTCTTCGGCACCTGCGCCGGCATGATCGTGCTCGCCCGGGAGATCGCGGGCGGCGAGGAGCCCGTGCTCCCGCTGCTCGACGTCACCGTGGAGCGCAATGCGTTCGGGCGCCAGCTCGACAGCTTCGAGACCGAGCTCGACGTGCCGCTGCTGGGCGACACGCCCGTCCACGCGGTGTTCATCCGGGCGCCGATCATCGACCGCGTGGGCCCCGACGTGGACGTCATGGCCAGCCTCCCCGACGGGCGGATCGTGGCCGTGCGGGAGCGCAACGTGATCGCGACCGCGTTCCACCCCGAGCTGGCCCGCGAGCACCGGTTCCACCGCCTGGTTGCCACCATGGCCGCAGAGCACGCCGACCCCGGCGAGGGGGTGGGTCGGCGACCGTACCCCACCCGCCGCTCGCAGCAGGGGCGGTGACGGCGCTGTGGCCCGCACCACCGGCAAGGTTCGAGCGGCGCGGCTGACCGACCTCGCCGCCCTGGGCGAGCTGTCCCGCCGCGCGCAGGGCGATGCGGAGGCGACGCGCTCCCTGGGCCTGCCCGTGAGCGGGCCGCCGATCGGGGTGTTCAGCCTGTTCCGGCTGCCGCTGGGCGCGTTCCAGCCGCACGACGCCCTGTACGTGTTCGACCGTGACAGCCACATCGCCGGCCTGCTGCGCGTGGAGCGCGACTCCGGCCGCGACGAGTGGACGGTCGTGGAGCTCGACGCGGTGGGCGGCCTGGACGCGGGCGACGTGCGCTTCCGGCTGGTGCAGCACCTGCTCCGCGACGGGGCCAAGCGGGGCGCCACGCGGTTCCACGTGGCCTGCGCCGATGCGGACGACAACGTCGAGCTGTTCATGCAGGCGGGCTTCGTGCGCTTCGGCGACGAGCGGATCCTGTTCCGCCCGGCGGGCGAGCTGCCGGCCCCGTGGTCCGAGGCCGAGGCCCGTGAGGCCGGGATCCGGCCGACGAGCCCGCTCCACGCCCTGGGCCTGTCGCGCCTGTACTCGGCGGTGACCCCCGCCCCGGTCCAGCGCCTGGAGTGCCTCCGGCTCGCCGACTGGGAGCGCCTCGGGCGCGAGTGGCGGATCCCCCGCAGCTCGCTCAACCCGATCCTTCGCTTCGCCGACGTCTACACCTACGTGCTCGAGGCCCCCGGCGGCGGCCGCGACGGCGTGCAGCTCGACGGCCTCGTCCAGGTGGGCGTCGCCAAGGAGGACCAGCCGCACTACCTCAAGGTCATCGCCCGACCCGAGGCGGACACCGCGCCCCTCATCAGGTTCGCGCTGGGGGTCATCGCCGAGCGCGCGGACAAGTCCACGCGCCACGAGGGCGTGATCGCGCCCGTCCGCACGTACGAATCGCCGCTCGACCGGCGGCTGGAGGAGGATGGCTTCGAGGACATCGCCACGGTCACGCTCCTGATGAAGGAGACCCTGGTCCGCGTCGCCGAGCCGCGCCTCGTGCCGGCCGGCGTGCGCTGAGCGCAGCAGAGGGAGGTCCGACAGGCGTGGAAGAGCAGATGCGCCAGCGCGCAGCGGCCGACGACCTCGACGTCATGCTGGCGGCCCTGCCGCCGGAGATCGTCGCCGCCATCCACGCCCTGCCCGACCGCGAGTCGCTGATCGAGGTCGTCATGGACCTCGGCCGGCGGCCGGAGGCCCGCTACCCGGGCTCCGAGGTCACCCTCCTCGACCGCGAGATCACCGGCGACGACATCGACTTCGTGGTGGACCACATCGGGGCGTTCGGCGACGACAACCGCGCCGGCATCGAGCGGACGCTCCACCGGATCTCGGCCATCCGCAACCGGACCGGCAAGATCGTCGGGCTGACCTGCCGCATCGGCAAGGCCGTCTACGGCACGATCGAGATCATCGAGGACTTCCTCGAGGCCGGGAAGTCGATCCTGATCATGGGCCGCCCGGGCATCGGCAAGACCACGATGCTGCGCGAGGCCGCCCGCGTGCTCGCCGACGAGCAGGGCAAGCGCGTGGTGGTGGTGGACACCTCCAACGAGATCGCGGGCGACGGCGACATCCCGCACCCGGCCATCGGCAAGGCGCGGCGGATGCAGGTGCGGACGCCCAGCCTCCAGCACGAGGTGATGATCGAGGCGGTGGAGAACCACATGCCCCAGGTGATCGTCATCGACGAGATCGGGACCGAGCTCGAGGCGCAGGCCGCGCGCACGATCGCCGAGCGCGGCGTCCAGCTGATCGGCACCGCGCACGGGAACAACCTCGACAACCTGATGCTCAACCCCACGCTGTCCGACCTCATCGGCGGCATCCAGAGCGTGACCCTGGGCGACGAGGAGGCGCGCCGGCGGCGCTCGCAGAAGAGCGTGCTCGAGCGCAAGGCGCCGCCCACCTTCGACGTGATCGTGGAGATCCAGGACCGCGAGCGGGTCCTCGTCCACGCGGACGTGGCGCAGACGGTGGACGCCATGCTGCTGGGCGATGCGGTGGCGCCGGAGCTGCGCTGGCGCGACGAGGAGGGCGTCCACCGCAGCCAGTCGCGGCCGAAGCCCACGGCGCGAGAGGTGGCGGGCGGGGACCGGTTCAGCGGGCTCACCGGCTCGGGCGCCGGCGCCTGGGGACGCGACCCAGGCTGGCGGGGGGCGTCCGCCTACCGCACGGGCTTCCCCGGCTCCGACGAGCGCCTCCCGGCGCGGCCCGGGTTCCGACCGGGGCAGTCCGGCGGCTGGCGCGCCAACCGGGGCGCCCCGTCAGGCGCTGAGCGCGGGGCCCGCGGCCCGGAGGGCGACCGACCGGGTCTGACCGTGATGCCCGGCGAGCGGTTCGCCGTGCCGCCCGGCGGTGCGTTCCAGGCGGGCGAGATCGCGGACCGCGGACCCGTGGAGCGCTCGGAGAACGGGATCGCGCCGGTCCAGGCCGTGGACGTCCGGGCGCGCGACGCCCGGGAGCTGGACCGCCAGCGCGCCTGGCGCGCCGAGGCGACCCGTGCGCTCAACGCCCTCCACGAGGACGAGGGGACGCGGCCCGTCAACGCCGCGGAGATCGAGGCGGCCGAGGAGGAGCGGATCGCCCGGATGGTGCCCGGCGGGCCCGACTGGGACGGCGGCGAGGACGACCTCGCCCCGATGGGCGCCGACGCGCTGTCGGTGGAGGGCGGCACACTGCCCACGCTGCGCGTCTACCCCCACGGGATCAGCCGCCGACGGCTCGAGCAGGCGATCAGGGACCTCGGCCTGCCCGTGCTCATCGCGCGCGACGCCGAGGAGGCCGAGGTGGTGATGACGCTGCGCTCCGAGTACCGCCAGAAGCCGGCCGCCCTGCGCGAGGCCGAGGAGCGCGGCATCCCGATCTACGTCCTCAAGGCCAACACCATCGCCCAGATGCAGGCGAGCCTGACCTCGGTGTTCGCGCTCGAGATCGACCCCCGCG
>JAJYGO010000020.1 GCA_021785115.1 Chloroflexota bacterium
CAGCGAGCCCGAGTTCAGGAACGCCTTCATCCCGGCGTCGGTCGCGCCGAACCCGAGCACCTCGACCCAGGTCACGAACACGAAGTAGACGCCGCCGAAGATCGCGACGCCGAGGATCGCGCGCGGAATGTCCCGCATGGGGTTGCGCGCCTCCTCACCGAGCGTGGCGGCGGCCTCGAACCCGGCGAACGACAGGAACCCGAAGACGGCGCCGATCGCGATGGCCTGGAACCCGGTCCCGGCCACGGGCACGAACGGTTCGACCGAGATGGTGTGTCCCGCCGGGCCCGTCCCCGTCGCGAGCTTGACCAGGATGACGACCGACGTGATGAGGATCAGCGTGACCGTGATGCCCTCGACGGTCAGCAGGATGCGCGTCCCGTCACGTACGGGCACGTACGCGAGCACGAAGCATCCGGCGAGCGCGATGAAGCCCACGATGAACGGGATGATCGCGGGCATGTCGCCGGCCGGCACGACGCCGATCGCCTGGAGGAAGTCGGCGCCGAAGATGCCGGCCGCCATCGACGTGACGCAGGCGTAGAAGATGTACGTGCCCATCAGGGCGTGGCCGGCGAACACGCCGGCGCGCGGCCCGAGCGTGACGCCGACGAAGCCGTACACCGACCCGGCGTGATGGAACTGCTGCGTGAGCCGGACGAACCCGTAGGCCACGAGGAGCACGCCGATCGTCGCGAGGACGAACGCGAGCGGGACGGCGCGCCCGACCTCGCCCACGGTCCCCTGCGGGTTGATGTTCGCGGCCATGCTCGGTGCCATGAGCGCGAGCGAGATGCCGATGGCTTCCCAGATGTTCAGGCTTCGTCGCAGCTTCTGCGGCTCGTGCCCGGAGACCTCCATGCCACGCTCCTCCTGCGTGCACCCTGCCATCTCCGGCGTGCCCGGACCCACCGTCGTGGCGTCCATCGCCCGCGGATTGTCGGGAATGATGACAGGAACGGGCCACGCGTGACAAATGGGAGACTGTTTGGGGTCCGAATGGCCCGGGCCGCCGGCCGCCAAGACCCGTTTGAGGCCGCCGGACCCGTGGAGCCCGTGCCGAAGGCGAGTCCCTGGAGCAGGGCTGGGTCAGAACACCCGCAGGTGTGCCGCCCGCGCGTCGTCGGCCGGCATCGCCTCGAGCGTGTTCGCCTCCGCGGTCCGGACGGCGACCAGGCACCGCCCGAGCAGGTCGCCGAGCGCCGGGAACAGCACCGGGTCGGCCTGCAGGTTGGCGAGCGCCTCCCGCAGCGACGCGGGCAGCGGCCGGATGCCCGCGCGCGTCCTCTGGTCCGCCGTCATCCTCGACGGGTTCGTCCAGGCCGGCTCCGGCGGCTCGAGGCCGCGCTCCATGCCGTCGAGGCCGGCGAGGATCAGCCCGCCGAGCGCGAGGTAGGGATTGCAGCTGGGGTCGCACGCCTTCAGCTCGACGTTGGTCGACTCCATCTCCCGTCCGCGGAACGGAGAGGCGACGCGGACCGAGCACTCGCGGTTGTCCAGGCCCCAGGAGACGGTCGACCCCGCCCAGGCGTCGGGGCGCAGTCGGTCGTACGAGTTGAAGCTGGGACACGTCAGCGCGACGAGCGCGGGGAGGTGCTCGAGCACGCCCGCGACGAAGCGGCGCCCGGTATCCGCCAGGAGCCGGTCTCCCGGATCCGGGTCGTACAGGAGGTTCGTCGCGCCGTCCCCCGACCAGACACTGAAGTGGACATGGGCGCCCGACCCGATCCCGTCGGCGAACGGCTTCGGCGCGAACGACGCGATCAGGCCGTGCCGGACCTCGGCCACGCCACGGACGGTGTCGCGGAACTTCAGCTGGTTGTCCGCGGCCCGGAGCGCATCGGCGTAGCGGATCGCGATCTCCTGCTGGCCCGGACCGTACTCGTTGATCGCCTGCTCGACCTCGAGTCCCTGCGCCTCAAGGTCGGCCACGATCTCGTCCATGACGATCGCGGCGCGATCCATCCCCGCCGACGAGTACACCGGACCGTTGCCCCACGGCACCACGCGGCCGTCGCGCTCCTCGGCGAGGTAGAACTCGTTCTCGAACGACGCGTACACCCGGACGCCGGCGGCGGCCGCCCGGTCGATGACGCGCTTCAGGAAGCCCCGCGGGTCGCAGTCCCAGTCCCTGAAGTCGTGGTCGAGCTGGTCGCAGATCAGGCTCGCCGTTCGCGGCACCCAGGGCAGCACCGAGTACGTCTCGGGGTCGGGCACGACGCGTACCTCGCCGACGGGTTCCATGCCCTCGACGTGGACGAGCTGCTCGAGCATGTTCACGGCGTTCTGTGCGCGGGTCAGCCCGACGCCCTCGCGCATCCGGCCGGCGAGCCGGTCGACGTGGACGTTCTTCCCCCGGATCACCCCCGACGGGTCGCAGTACAGGAACCGGACCAGCCGGACGCCGTCCTCCGTGGCCCGCTCGACGACGTCCTCGACCGACTGTCTCATCGCGTGCCCCCGCTGACCGACCGCCTCCTCCCGCGGTCGCCGTCGCGGAGCGTATATCACGATGCCGGGAGACCGCCGGCGGCGACACGCCGACACGCCGATACGCGAGCCCCGCTCGCTGCAACCATCGCGCAACCCGCCTGCCCGGGCGCCGCGCGCCGCGGCCGCTCGTGCGCGGGTAGCGTGCGGACGTGGACCTCGGGGAGCGGGAGCAGGGAGCCGACGGCGGGCACGCATCGGCGGGCGCTGTCGGCGGCCGGCCGATCGATGCTGCCGCCCGCCGGAACGCCGAGCGTGGCGGCGCAGGAGGCGTCCCGCTCGAGGCGGTCGACGAGCTCCTGGGGCTGGCCGGCGAGCGCGTCGCAATCCCATCCGCGAGCGCCGCCGAGGCACGCGGCCGCCGCCTGCTCGACCACGTCACCGCGTTTCTCGTGCCGCGGGCGCGCAGTCTCGACGCGCCGCTCCTCGTCCTGCTCGTGGGCCCGACCGGTGCCGGAAAGTCGAGCCTCGCCAACACGCTGGCGGGTGCGCCGCTCAGCGAGACGGGCGTGCTCCGGCCGACGACCCGCGAGGCCGTCGTGCTCGCATCGCCGTCCGACGCGAACGCGCTGCTCGCCGCGGGGTCGCTCGCCGGGCTCGCCGGGGTACGCGTCGCAACCGGCGCGCGCGGACGCGAGGGTGTCGTCATCGTCGATGCGCCGGACATCGACTCGATCGAGGCGTCCAACCGGCTCCTCGCCGATCGGCTCGTCGAGGCCGCGGACCTCGCCGTGTTCGTCACGTCGGCGGTGCGCTATGCCGACGCGGTCCCGTGGGACGTGCTCGAGCGGATTCGCGCCCGCGGCCTGCCGCTGCTCGTCGTCGTCAACCGGCTGCCGCCGGATCGCGCGGACGAGCGGACGATCCTCGACGACGTCGCGCGCCTGCTCGCCGAGGCCGGGCTGACGGCCGTCGTCGACGTCCCGGTCGCGGTCGGCGGCGAGCGTTCAGCGGCGAGCGTCCCGCTCATCCCGGTCCGCGAGGGAGACCTGTCGGCCGACCGCAGCGCGCTCGACGCGCAGGCGGTGATCCCCGTTTCCGCCACGCTCGATGCGCTCGCCGCGAGCCGGGAGCGTCGCCGTGAACTGGCCGCGACCGCTCTCGTCGGCGCGCTGCGCGGCGTTGCGCCGCTCGCACAGGACGTCGCCGACGACCTCGACCACGAGGCCATCGACGCGGACGCGCTCCGGCGGGCGGCGGAGACCTCCTACGCGGACGAGCTGCGGGCGCTGATCGCCGAGCTGCACGCCGGTGGATTCCTCCGCGAGCAGGTGCTCCGCGAGTGGCACGACTTCGTCGGCGCCGATCAGGTCACGCAACTCTTCGCGACCGGGATCGGACGCGTGCAGGGCGCGGTGCTGTCGCTGTTCCGGGGCGCGCCGAGAGCCCCGGTGGCGGCGGTCCGGGAAGGCACGGTTCAGGATCTCGGCTCGATCGTGCGCGTCCGGGCCGCGGAGGCGGCGCGCCGCGCGGCGAGGCGCTGGTCCGAGCTGCCACTCGGCGAGCGGATGCTGGCCGCGGATGCGTCGCTGTGGAGCGCGTCACCGGAGATCGGCGCGCGTGTCTCGGGGGAGCTCGAGGCGTGGCTGGGCTCGATCGGCGACGAAGTCCGGGCGGTGGGGATCCGCAAGCGACCGCTCGCCCGCGGGGCGTCCATCGGCGTCAACGCCGCCGTTGTCGGCGTGATGCTGGCGGTGTTCGCGCACACGGCCGGGGTGAGCGGCGCGGAGATCGGCGTCGCGACCGGCGGCGCGTACCTCAACCAGAAGCTCCTCAACGCGATCTTCGGCGAGGCCGTCGTGATCCGGCTCATCGAGGACGCGCGGCGGCGCCTCGACGACCTCGTGCGTGGCGCGTTCGACGAGGACCGGTCGCGGTTCGAGCGGCTGACGCCGTCGGGCGAGGTGCTCCGCGAGATCGCCGCCGGCCTCCGCGCCGTCGCCGTCCGCTTCGACCGCTCGTGAGGATCTCGCCGATGAGCCGCTCGTCCTCGGCGGCGTTGGCGCGACCGGGAATCGGCGCGCGAATCCGGTGAGCTCCCCGACCGATGCCGCGGGCCGGCGCGCGAGCGCGCGGCGGGGCCCGCCACTCTCTGATCCGCCCGGCCCGCCGGCGTGGCTCGACGCCGCGATCGCCGCCGGTTCGGCGCTCGGGCTCTCGGTCGACGCAGCCGTCGCCACGCGCACGACCTGGGCAGAGCGCCTCGGCCTCGGCTCGGACGTCTACGCGCTCGCACTCGCAGGCGGCACCGGTGTCGGGAAGTCCACCCTGATCAACGCGCTCGCGGGCACGGAGGTCAGCCCGTCCGGGGTTCGGCGCCCGACGACCGCCGTGCCGATCGCGTGGACGGGTCGCGCCGGCACCGACGGAACGGGCCGCCTCCTCGCGTGGCTCGGGATCCCGAGCGTGACGTCGGCGTCGGATGGCCGGCTCGGCCTCCCGCTGGTCGTCGTCGACCTGCCGGACCTCGATTCCGTCGAGCCCGCCCACCGCGCGACCGTGGATCGGCTGCTGCCGCGCCTCGACGCCGTCCTGTGGGTCGTCGATCCCGAGAAGTACGCGGACGCGATCCTCCACGATGCCTACATGGACCGGTGGAGGCGGCGGTTCGCGACCCAGGCGGTCGTCCTCAACAAGGCAGATCGGCTCGCCGACGTCGATCTCCGACGGATCCGCGCCGACATCGGGTCGCTGCTCTCCCGTGCCGGCCTGCCCGATGTGCCCGTCCTCGCGGCGTCGGCCCTGAATGGGAGCGCTGGGATCAGGGAGGTCGCGGCATGGGTCTCCGCCGCGGCCGACGCGAAGCGTGTCATCGCGGACCGGTTGCTCGCCGCCGCCCGCGATGCCGTCGAGTCGCTCGCGGCCGAAGCCGGTGCCTCGGGAACCGCGCCGCCGGCGCCCTTGGTGACGTGCGAGGAGCGGGAGGCGCTCGACGCAGGGCTGCGTGCCGACCTGGTGGCGGCGCTCGATCCGGACGGGCTCCGAGCCCAGGCGGTCGCCGCGGCGCGCCGGTCGGCGCGAGCGAGGGGCGGTGGCCCGGCGAGCCTGCTGACGGCGCGCCTGTACCGGATGTCCGGGCGCGAGCGCAGCGTCGCGGATCCGGCGCGCTACCTCGGGCGGTGGCGGGCCCGGTCCGGCCTGCACCGTCCCGCGGATCGAATCGAGGCGCTGGCCGCGGCTGCCGCCGCGCGGTCGCCGGTCGCGCTGCGGCCGATCGTCGCCGGGTCGCTCGAGGGTCGCGCCGCCGGCTCCGAGCTCGGCGACCGGCTGGACGCGGTCGCGGCTCGTCTGCGGTCGCGGTCGGTGCCGCCCGCGAGCGCGGCCTGGACCGTGATCGGCGCGGCGCAGTACGCCGTCTCCGCCGCGCTCCTGTTCTCGGTCCTGTGGTTGATCGCGCTCTGGCTCGTCCACGCGCCGGCGCCGGGCAGCCTGCAGGTGCCCATCATCGGACCGCTGCCGTGGCCGTTCGCCCTGCTCGTCGGCTCGCTCGTCGCCGGCTACCTCCTGGCGCGCGTCCTGTCATGGGACGCCGGGCGCGTCGGGCGGCGGTGGGCCGACCGGCTGGTGCGCGACGCAGCCGACGAGGTTGCCTCGGCCCTGGAGCCGTCCCCGCTGCAGCGCCTCGAGGCGATCGAGCGCGCGCGGACGAACCTGTGGCGGGCGGCGGAGGCGGCCCGCGCCTGACGCGCACTCGGCAGACCCGACCGCCGCCGGGACCTTCGCGACCCGTGAACCCACCGCCCCGCCGGGTAGGTCTCATCGCGGCCCCCGCGCGGCATACTCCGCCCGTATGCGACGATCGCTCGTCTCGAACCTCTACCGGACCGCGCGGCTCGCGAACGACATCTCCGCGATCGCCTCCGGCAATCCGCATCGGATCGCCCGACGGGCCCAGAACAAGGTCATCGGCCGGATGCTCGCGCGGGGTGGCTTCTGGCGGCTGCTCTGGGGTGGCGGGCGGCGGTGATGCCGCCGCTCACGCGCGGAGGTAGCCCGTCAGGTCCTTCGCACGTGGGTCGACGCGGGGCTCGAACGGCAGGCTCGGTGACCGGACATCCTCGTCGTTCACCAGCCGGATCGAGTCCGCCATCGCGCGGTTCACGATGAGCGTCCCCGCCCGTGCCCGGTGCTCGGCGCCCGCGAGCGTGTACGAGATCCATGCGTCGGTGAGCGGCACCATCGGGGGCCGGTGGCGCAGCCCCACGAGCGGATCGGAGGCCGGCGGTCCGTGCAGGTAGCCGCGCACCCGGTACGGCCCGGTCTCGATGATGACGGGATAGAGGCGAGTGTTCCGCCTCCGCGCAGGGTTCCCGCGCGGGCCGCTCGCCCGGACGACGAGCAGCTCGTCGCGCGCGACCACGAGCGCGCGTGACGCGGACGCCCGGGCGTCGGCGAGCGCGACGGCGAGGACGTCGGCGAGCACGAGCCCGTCCTGCTCGTTCAGGGCGTCCGTGAGGCGCTCGGCGTCGAGCCTGATGAAGCCGAACAGCAGGCAATCCTCCGCGTAGGCCGCGAAGTCGACCTCGGCAACCCTCGCCGGCTCTGCCTCTTCCTCGTGTGCGGGCGGCGGCGCGGGCTGCGATGTGCGAAGCCGGCCGATCAGATCGCCGAACAGCGTGCGGCGCGGCGACGGTCCAGGCAACTCAACGAGCCGCTGCTGCTCGCGGCAGCTGCGTCACCGGCGCGGGTGCCGACGCGGGCGGTTGGATCAGGAGCGCCGCGTCGGCCACCGGCGGACGCTCGGCGTACAGGTCGCAGAACAGGTCGACGAGTTGGGGGTCGAACTGCACCTGCGCGTACTGGCGGAGCTCGTCGACCGCCGCCGCGTGCCCGATCGCCCGTCGGTACGGTCGATCGCGCACCATCGCGTCGTAGGCATCCGCGATCGCGACGATGCGGGCACCGAGCGGGATGTCCGAGCCGCGCAGGCCATAGGGGTATCCGTGCCCGGCGAACTGCTCGTGGTGGTGCAGGATGATCGCGCCGGCGTCGCCGAGCGTCGTGACGCGCTCGATGATGGCCTGGCCGATCCGGGGGTGCTGGACGACCTTCTGCCACTCCTCGGCCGAGAGCGGCCCCGGCTTCTCGAGGATCTGCTCCGGAACCGCGAGCTTGCCCACGTCGTGCAGCAGGGCGGCGACCCGGATGCGCTCGACCTCGGGATCCGGCAGGCCGAGCTCGGTGGCCATGCGGACGGCGATCGCGGCGATCAGCGACGACGGCTGGCCGCGGTAGTGGGGGAGCGGTGCGAGCACCGCGGCGAGCGCGGCCTCGGCGGCCCGCCGGGCCTGGTCGCCGACGTCGGCGGCCCGCTGCCGCGCCTCCAGCGAGATGGGGGCGCGCGGAATCCGCGCGGTGTCGTCGTCCTCCTCCGCGAACACGTAGGTCTGGTTCCGGCCGAGCGACTTCGCCGCGTACATCGCGGCGTCCGCGTCGCGCAGGAGCTGGTCGACGCGGAGGTGCGGGCCCTGGCCCCCGGCGATCCCGATGGAGACGGAGACGCCCAGCTCCGTGCCGTCCGAGGCGACGAACCGCTGCTTCATCACGAGCTGGCGCAGCTTCTCCGCGACCGCGGTCGCGTCCTCGACGGTCGTCTCGGAAAGCACCGCGACGAACTCCTCGCCGCCGTACCGGCCGACGAAGTCGGTCGCCCGCGTCTGCTCGCGGAAGACGTCCGCGACGCCGCGCAGCACGATGTCCCCGACCTCGTGGCCGTACGTGTCGTTGACCGCCTTGAAGTGGTCGAGGTCGATGAACGCGACGGAGAGCGGCCGGCTGTAGCGCGCGACCCGCTCGACCTCGGCGAAGAGGTGTGCGAGCAGCGTCGGGCGGTTGGCCACGCGCGTCAGCCGGTCGGTGGTGGCATCGGCCTGCGCCGACCGCAGAGTCTCCGCGACCCGCGCGAGCTGGCGGCCGACGGGTGCGAGCGGGCCGAACTCGGCGGGCTCGGGCAGGTCGGTCGCGCTGTCGTCACCAAGCGCCGCCATCACGCGCTCGAGCGTCCGCGCGTGCGACCGGAGGACCGCGTCCGCCGCCGCCACGCCGGCCAGCGACCCGACGCACGACCCGGCGAGTGCCACGGCGAGGACAGTCGCACCGTCGGCCTGGGCGGCGAGCGCCGCCACTCCCGCCACGACGGCAGGCACCAGCGCCAGAGCCTCGCGCGATGTGGGCATGCGTGGACGCTAGTGTTGCGCGCGGCTTGACCACAGCGTCGGGAAGTACTGGGGAAGGGGGGCCGATGGTGCCACCGGAGGCGCCCGATCCGGGCGGCGAGCCGCCTCCGCTCGTCAGCCCCGCGTGACGGTCTCGCGCGTCTCGCCGAGAGCCGGCAGGGAGAACCCGAACTCGGAGCCACCGGAGGGCCTCGAGGCCGCCCAGATCGTCCCGCCCTGCAGGTCGACGAGGCGCTTGCACACGGCGAGCCCGAGGCCGAGTCCGCCCGACCGTGCCTCGGCCCGATGGGAGCGGTAGAACGGCTCGAAGACGCGCGCCGCCTCCGGGTCCTGGAGACCGATGCCTTCGTCGAGCACGCGGACGGCGACCGATGCCCCGTCGCGATCGAGCAGGACGCGGATCTCGCCGTCTGATGGCGAGTACTTCTCCGCGTTCCCGAGCAGGTTGCCGACGATCTGCGTGATCCATGGCTCATGGCCGTCCACGAGCGCCTGCTCGTTCCGCGACTCGAAGCTCACCCGGCGGTGCGGGTGCACCTCCCGGTGCCTCTCCACCGCACGGGCCACCACCCGTGTCAGCGTCAGCGGCTCGAGCGAGAAATCCTCGCTGCGGTCCGTCCGGGCGAGCACGAGCATGCTCTCGAGCAGCGACATCAGGTGCTCCGCGCTCTCGCGGATCTCGAGCGCCGTGTCGCGCATGAACTCGGGCCGCGCGTCCGGGCGCGCCATCAGGCTGGCCATGCCGACGATCACGGTGAGCGGCGTCCGGAGCTCGTGCGAGACGAGTCCGAGGAAGTCCTCCTTCACGGCGAGCGCCGCCCGCAGCCGCTCCTCGCTCTCGCGCAGCGTCCGCTCGGCCTCGACGCGGTCCGTGATGTCTTCGACGGTCTTCGCGATGAGCGTTCGGTTCGTGCCGGTGACGATCCTGGCTGCCGTCACGTGCACCGAGATCACCGACCCGTCGCGCCTGACGTAGCGCTTCTCGACGTCGTACCCGACCGAGGGATCGCGCAGGAACGCCGCCCAGCGCTCCTGGTCGGCCGGCTGGTCGTCCGGGTGGTCGAGCTGACCCACGCGCATGCCGAGCAGCGCGCTGCGCTCGTAGCCGGTCAGCGTGCAGAAACGATCGTTGACCTCGACGAAGCGACCGTCCGGGCTGATCTGGACGCCGCCGACGGCGAGGCTGCGGAAGAACCCGCGGAACGCGGCGTCCGCCTCGGGCCGGTCCACCGGCGCCTCCGCCTCGTGCCCGACCGCCTGCCCGGGACCCGAATCCCGCCGGCTCACGTGCATCCCCGAGCGGGCTCCGGGGACACCCAGCCCGGCCCGCGATCCCTGGA
>JAJYGO010000421.1 GCA_021785115.1 Chloroflexota bacterium
CGGCCAGCCGCGCCGGGACCCCCGTCCGCGCCGTGATCGGCGACCGACGGCGCCCACGTGTCGACGGCCAGCTCCACGCCGTCCGCGACCCGGACTCGCGAGGTGTTCATCCGGGAATGGTAGCCGCCGGCGCGAGCCCACCCCGCGCGGCCCGCGCTCCGGTTCGCCGCCGGCTCGACGGGTCCGGCGGCTCGACCAGCCTGATGGCGTCCCCGGCCGGCACGGCGCCTACGGCTGGCAGCCGCCCTCCACCCAGCGGCGGAAGAGCGCGACCTGGTCCTCCGGCCACGCTCCGTCGCAGGGCATGTCGCCGCCTGCGACCGACTCGAGGATGTCGGCTGCGTTGGCCGTGACGTCCGCGTGGTCCCAGAGATCGAAGCGGAAGGTCATCGCACGACGGTCCCGCTCCCGGAAGAGCGGGCGGATGTCGGTGGCGAAGCTCGGTGCCGGCGTCGGCATGGCGATCCCCCCTTGGCGATGCCGGACCGGCGGGAGCGCGCCGCACGCGTCCTCGCGACCGGCTCGCACGCCATCTTGCGCCCGGGTCCCGACTCGTGCATCGCGCGATCCGGCGGCGCACCGGGCGGATCCCGGCGACGTCGCCCTGGTGCACCCCGCGGCGCTCGTCGGCGCACCGTTCGAGCCCCGTCGGCACACCCTTCGGCCCGTCCCCGGCGTACCGTAGCCCTGCATCCCCTCGGGCAGAGCAGGCGCCTGCCCGGTCCGAGTCACCCGGTTGCTCCGAGGGCTGTCCCGTGACCACCCAGCAATGGCGAACCATCATCGAGCCGTTCCGGATCCATTCCGTCGAGCCCATCCGGCTGACCACCCGGGAGGAGCGGCTCCGGGCGATCGAGGCGGCCGGATTCAACCTCTTCAACCTGCACGCCGACGATGTCCTCATCGATCTGCTCACCGACTCCGGGACGGGGGCCATGAGCCGCGACCAGTGGGCGGCCGTCCAGCACGGCGACGAGAGCTACGCCGGGTCGCCGTCCTGGTACGCGTTCCTGGAGAGCGTCCAGGCACTCTTCCCGTTCCGGCACGTCATCCCCACCCACCAGGGACGGGCGGCCGAGAAGATCCTCTTCTCGGTCATCGGCGGGCCCGGCAAGGCGATTCCCAACAACACCCACTTCGACACGACCCGGGCGAACGTGGAGTTCACCGGCGCCGAGGCGGTGGACCTGGTCATCCCCGAGGCGCACGAGCCGTCGTTGATCCACCCGTTCAAGGGCAACATGGACATCGCCGCCCTGGAACGCTTCATCGAGGAGCGGGGGGCCGCGAACGTCCCGGCCGTCTTCGTCACGATCACCAACAACTCGGGAGGCGGGCAACCGGTCAGCCTCGCCAACCTGCGCGCTATCCGGGCGGTCTGCGACCGGTTCGGCCTGCCGCTCTTCCTGGACGCCTGTCGCTTCGCGGAGAACGCCTGGTTCATCCGCACCCGCGAGGCCGGGTACGAGGGCCGGCCCATCCCGGAGATCGTGCGCGAGATGGCGTCGCTCGCCGACGGCATGACCATGTCGGCCAAGAAGGATGGCCTGGCGAACATCGGCGGCTGGCTCGCCCTCAATGACGACCGGCTCGCGGAGCAGTGCCGGAACCTCCTGATCCTCACCGAGGGCTTCCCCACCTACGGCGGGCTCGCCGGGCGCGACCTGGAGGCGATCGCCCAGGGCCTGCGCGAGGTGGTCGACGAGGACTACCTGCGCTACCGGATCACCTCCACCACCTACTTCGGGGAGGCCCTGGCCGCGGCCGGCGTCCCGGTCGTCCAGCCGATCGGCGGCCACGCGGTCTACCTGGACGCGCGTGCCCTGCTCCCGCACATCCCGCCGCTCGCGTACCCCGGGCAGGCGCTCGCCGTCGCCCTGTACGTGGAGGGCGGGATCCGCAGCTGCGAGATCGGGACGGTCATGTTCGGGCGCCATCCCGACGGCACCGAGTCGCCGGCGGCGCTTGAGCTGGTCCGGCTCGCCATCCCCCGGCGCACGTACACGCAGAGCCACATCGACTACGCGATCGAGGTCGTCCGCTGGGTCGCGGATCGCGCGTCCGGGCTGCGCGGCTTTCGGATCGTGAACGAGCCGTCCGCCCTCCGCCACTTCACGGCGCGCTTCGCGCCGCTCGAAGCGCCGGTCGTGCCGGCCTGAGGGCTCGTTCCCCCACAGCACGGCGCCCCGGGCCCGGCGCGATCCGGCGCCCCGGCCCCGGCGCGATCCGGCGCCCCGGCCCCGGCGCGCGACCCGGCGCCCACGCCCGGGGGGCCGTGTCGATCAGATCGTTCCCGGGGGCCAGTGCAGGGCCAGCAGGGCGATCAGCACGGCCACGTTCACGCCGAGGGCGGCGAGCGTGTTGAACATCGGCCAGGTCCCGAAGAACAGCACGATGCCCGTCGCGGAGACGACCGCCGATCCGACCGCCAGCGGCCGCCAGGCATCGGTCGGAAGGAGGACGCCGGACAACGCGGCGACGGTGGCCACGAAGCCCACCAGCGAGACGATCCAGAACGCGCTCGCGAGGAGGGTGGCGCTCTCATCCGACAGGCCGGGCAGGAGCCAGGAGCGGGCGGCGCGCCAGGCGCCCGTGTTCGACCCGGGGCGCATCCTCAGCCAGACCAGTGCCCCCAGCGCGCCGCCGTGGCCGAGCCCATGGAGCAGCAGCACGGCCGAGAGGACGAGCCGGATCGTCTGGTCGGACATGGCGGGCGCCTCCGGGAAGGAGAACGTTCGAGCAGGGCGCCATCACCGTCGCGGCTCCGCGTCCCCCGCGCCAGTGCTGGACGGATCATCCGCCTGGTCACCGCCATCTTGCGCGTGCGTCTACGCTGCCCGCAGCAGGCAGGATGGCACTGACAGGAGGAACCCATGGCGGCCAGCGACGACCTGGTGCAGCAGTACCACGCTCTCTCCGCCGAGGACCAGGCGGCGGTGCGGGGCCAGATCCTCCCGCCGCCGCCGGCGAGCGCCCTGGGCGACATCTGGCGGCTCCTGCTCGGCGGGCTGTTCGCCGTCGCGATCCTGGCCGGCCTGGCGGCCTTCATCCTGTACGCCCGGGACAATGCCGCGGCCGGGGCCTTCCTCGTCGTCACCACCACCGTGGTCGGCGCCCTCATCGGCTTGATTGCCCCGAGCCCCGTGTCAGGTCGGTAGCCGGCTGCGCCGAGCGCCGGACGACGCCGAAACCGCCGTCCCGGGCGGTCCCGAAACGGCGGCTTCACGTTCAATCGCTGGAGCCGACACTCGGATTTGAACCGAGGACCTGCTGTTTACGAAACAGCTGCTCTACCGCTGAGCTATGTCGGCGCGGGAGGCATGTTACCAGCCCCGGTCACGCTCGGCAGGTCCCCGGCCCCCAGGCCCGCTCGTCGCCCTGCCCTGCATCGCTGGGTCTGCGCAGGCGCGACAAGCGGAGAACGATCGAGCGAGAGCCAGCGCTGACAGACGGGATTCTGCGGAGAGGCGAGGTCAGGGTTCTCCGCCGCTGCGCGGGCTCGCCGATCGCAGAGAGGCGCGCAGATCCCGCAGCGCCTTGTCGACAGGCCTGTCCGGCCGGAAGATCGTCGAGTTGCCGCAGACGAGCATGTCGGCGCCGGCGGCCACCATGCGCGGCGCGCTTTCGAACGTGACGCCGCCGTCGACCTCGACGATGCAGGTTGGATTGACCCCATTCACCAGGTCCCGCACCTGGGTGATCTTGGCGATCATCCCTGGTATCAGCCTGTGTCCGACGATGCCCGGATTGATGGCCATGACCAGGACCAGCGCCAGATCCTCTGCGATCCACTCCAGTACGTTCGGGCTGGTGGCGGGATTGAGGGCGACGCCCGCCCTGGCGCCGGCCTGCCTGATGCGTCCGATCACCCGGGACGCGTGCATGGTCGATTCGATGTGGAAGGTCACGATGTCGGCGCCTGCCCGGACGAACGTGTCGATGTACGGCTCGGGATCGGCAACCATGAGATGGACGTCGACCGGAATGGAGGTGCGCTTGCGCACCGCGCTGAGTACCTCCGGAGGCAGGCCGTATCGCGGCACGAACACGCCATCCATGACGTCGAGGTGAATGTGGTCGGCCTGTCCGCGCTCCAGGCGCTCGACTTCGGTTCCGAGATCGAGCATGTCCGCACAGATCAGGGACGCGGCGAGTTTGCAGGGTGCGAACACGGCTGACCTACTCGAGGTTGCTGTGGCGACGCCACATCGTCTCGTGGCTCTCGCCGCTCCGAGCCATCAAGTCAAGGACGATCGCGTCGAACAGCAACTGCAGGCACTGCTCGTTGAGCGTCGTCATGGGCTGGACGGAGGCGAAGCCGTCGACGGCATGCGCCTTCGATGGCGCAGGCACCACGACCACGGTGTCGGCGAGCGCACCGAGCCGAGAGTCTCTCCGTCCCGTCAGCAGCGCCACGCGCGCACCGCTGCCTTTGGCGACCTCGGCAACAGCGACGATGGTCTGAGTCTCGCCAGAACCGGATGCGACCACGAGGAGGTCCCCGTTGCCGATTGCGGGCACGGCAGCATCGCCGAGCGCATACGCCCGCCGACCGAGGTGCCCGAGTCGCATCGCGAAGCCGCGCGCTGCCATGCCGACTCGGCCGGCGCCCGCAGTGACGACGGTGTGGGCTCGCAGGACTTCGCCGACAAGGCGCTCCACCTCATCCGGGTCGACGCCGGAGAGAACGCGTTCGACCTCGCGGAGGATCTGGCGGTAGCTGACGCCGTACGTCACGTGAGGCAGTCCAGGTGCGCTGGGTCGGGGCATCCACTCGCGATGCGACGCCAGATGATCATCGTGCCGCGTGTGTCCCCGGCGTCTGCGTGCGCGTGCGACCGAGTCGCCGCTCGGACAGGGGCGTCATCTGGTCGACCGGGGCTCCCGAGGATTCGCGCACGATCAGCTGGCCCCGCATGGTGACCTGTCGAGTGGGTTCGTCCCGATCGGCGTTGATGAGGCGCAGGCACAGTTCAGCCGCGGTGCGGCCCAGCTCGTAGGTGGGCTGCGCGATGGTGGTGAGGCGTGGTCGGAAGACCTCTGACCACGCGAAGTCGTCGAAGCCGACGAGGGCGATGTCCTCGGGCACCGACAATCCGGCGTCCTCGATGGCCGCGAGGGCCCCGATGGTCATGAGGTTGTTGCCGGCGAACAGGCCGGTGGGGCGGGGCGTGAGTTCGAGCAACGTCGTGACTGCCCGCGACGCACCCTCCGAGGTCGAATAGCCCTCGGCGATCAGGCGGTCGTCCAGGTCGATGCCCGCCTCTCGGAGCGCACGGCGGTAGCCCGCGATACGGTCGCGGCCGGTCGAGGGCCCCACGCGACCTGAGACCATCGCGATCCGGCGATGCCCCAGAAGGACGAGATGGCGCACCGCCTCATAGGCACCCTGCTCGTTGTCGATCCCGACGGACGAGACGTCGAGGCCGGGCACGTACCGATCGAAGAAGACGAGCGGGAAACGCTCGAGGACGATCCGCGCGAGAAGCTCGTGCTTCTCGCCCACCGGGGACAGAATGAGGCCGTCGACGCGTCGCGCCAGCAGCACGCGGATGTAGTCGCGCTCGCGCGCGACCTCCTCGTTGCTGTTGCAGAGGATCAGCGTGTATCCGCTCTCCTGCGCCACGTCCTCGACCCCTCGGACCACCGCCGTGAAGAACGGGTTCTCCAGATCCGAGATCACGAGTCCCAGCGTGTTGGATCGGCGCATCCGGAGAGACCGCGCGACGGCGTTGGGCTCATAGCCCAGGTCTTCGATCGCCGCCAGCACCCTCTGGCGCAGTTCATCCGACACCGGGCGCGTGCGATTGAGAACGTGGGACACCGTGCTGGTCGACACCCCAGCCCGTTTCGCCACGTCCGTCACCGTGATCAACGCGCGCTCTCCCTCGCAATCGTTTCGAGCGTACAGGGTCTCTGGGGTCTCGTCAACCCACGCGACCCGGCGTTCGCTGGTCTCCTACCCCAGTCACGGGGTGGCCGCGCGGCCATCGGTCCACGTCGGTCGTGGCCTGGGAGCGGGCCCCGCCCGCGAGGTCACCTGTGCGTGGATGCCGCCGCTGCGTGCTCATTCGAACGGGCTCCGTCGCCGAGACCACGCGTCCGCCACTGTGGCGTTCCAGCAAGAGTGACACACGATATATGCAGACCGCGGGGGTGTGTCGTGGCGCAAGGCCAGCCGCTTGACAGGTCGCGTCGCGCTCGTATGATGGAAAACGATTGCGCACACGTTTTCGAGACGTCGGCCCGAGAATGAGGGCTTGTGAGCTCTCGAGCACGCGCAGTCGAGCGGCTCCCAGTAGGAGGAAGACACGATGAGGCGCTCTCTACGACCAACGGTGGCGGCCGCGGTCACCCTGGGGTTGCTAGTCACCACGGCGTGCTCCAGCGCGTCGTCCACGGCACCCGCCAGCGCCGCCGCTCCGGCCGCCCCGGCAAGCGCTGCAGCACCGGCGAGCGCCGCGGCTCCCGCAAGCGCTGCAGCACCGGCGAGCGCCGCACCGGCCAGCGCTGCGGCCGCTGCCGCCAGCGCCGCGCCAAAGCAGATCACGGTTGGCTTTGTCCCCGGCATCGCCTCTGATCCCTTCTTCCTGTCGATGGAACTCGCCGCGCAGGAGGAGGCCCAGAAGCTGAACATCCGGCTGATCTGGGAGGGCAGCTCGACCGCGTACTCGCCGCAGGCGGAACTCCCGTTCGTCGAGTCCATGCTCGCCCTGAAGCCCGACGCACTGGTGCTGGTGCCGACCGACCCCAATGCGCTCACGGCCATGGTCCAGCAGTTCGTCGCACAGAAGATCCCGGTCATCAACGTCGACACGACGATCAATGACCCGAGCCTCATCACCGCGTTCATCACGGGCGATAACGTGGGCGGGGGCAAGCTCGCGGCTGACACCCTGGCGCAGCAGATCGGCGGAAAGGGTCAGGTCTACATCCAGTCGAGTTCGCCTACGGTCACCACCGATGCGGCTCGGGCGAAGGGCTTCACCGAGGAGATCGCCAAGTACCCCAACATCCAGCTGGTGGGCCCGACGCAGTACTCGTACAGCCAGCCTTCGGCTGCAACCTCGGCAATCGACACCATTCTTCTCAAGTACCCGCATCTGGCCGGCATCTTCGCCATTGACGGAACCTCGGGAACCGGCGCTGTTGCCGCGCTCCAGAACAAGAACCTCGTCGGCAAGGTCAAGCTTGTCGGCTACGATGCCTACCCGGCCGAAGTGTCCTATCTCAAGCAGGGCGTGTTCAGCGCGCTGATCGCGCAGAACCCTGCCGAGGAGGCAACCCTGGCGCTGCAGGACGCCGTCGCGGCTGTGCAGGGGAAGAACGACTTCCAGAAGGACGTCATCATCCCGAACGTGGCCATGACGCAGGCGAACCTGAGCACGACGGAGCAGTACACCTACAAGCAGTAGGCGCGCGGCGTTCGGCGCAACCCGCACCGTGATGGTCGGCCGGCAGTGGCAGATCCCCTCCGGCTGACCATAGGTGCGGACTCAGACCAAGTTCACCGTGCAGCAGGGAGGGGGCACTCTCTTGGCCCACACCCCACGAGAGTGCCCCCTGCCCATTCATCGGTTCGGAGCCGGCGGCCGCCGAGCCGCCTGTCCGTGGCAGACGCGTCACCCGCAGTGACCGCGTGCCCGGTCGTCACTGACGATCCTGCCCCCAACACCGTGGAGTGTGCATGATGCCGCCGAACAGCCAGGCCGCGGAACACGAGATGACCGTGCGCGATCGGGACGTTGGTACCGGACATGCCGGCGGCTGGCGGGTGCGGATCGCTGAGGTGCGGACCAGCCAGCCCGCGGTCCTGCTCATCGTGTACATCGTGATGGTGTTGGGCTTCTCCGTGCTCAACCCGCTGTTCTTCTCGACCGCGTCGTTCGGCAACATCCTGCAGGACTGGGCGCCGGTCATGCTCATGGCGATCGGCGAGACGTATGTGGTGATCTCGGGCGGGATTGACCTGTCCGTAGGATCCAACCTCGGTTGGTCGGGCGTCCTGTGCGCCCTGATGATGCAGGCCATGAACGGGGCGGGGTTCAACCCGTGGCTCACCGTCGCCGGCGGGCTCATCGTCGGTGTGCTGAGCGGCGCGATCGTCGGCCTGGTGAACGGCCTGCTGATCACGCGCGCACGCCTGGCGCCGTTCATCGCCACGCTCGCGACGCTGGGCGCGGCTGCGGGACTGACACTCGTGGTGACCGGCGGGCAGCAGGTCGCGGGTGGCCCGGCCATGGTCGTCCCCCTGGGGAACAACCTGTACCTGGGCATGTTCACGGTGCCGCTCATCGTGGTCATCGGCGTGCTGGCCATCTCCTGGGCGTATCTCGAGAACTCCAGGTTCGGCCGCTGGACCTACGCCGTCGGGTCGAACGCGTTCGCCGCACGCGCTGCGGGCGTTGACGTGGAACGGCACCTGGTGCGGCTCTACGTGTTCAGCGGGCTGCTCGCCGGGTTGGCCGGGGTGGTTGTCTACTTCCGGCTCGCGTCCGGCGCGCCGACGTCCGGGTCAGGGCAGGAGCTCACCGCGATCGCCGCCACGGTCATCGGCGGGACCAGCCTGTTCGGAGGCGAAGGGAAGATGGCGGGGACCGTGCTCGGCGCCCTCATCATCTCGTCGGTGCTCAGCGGACTGATCTTGATAGGCGTCGAGCCGAACTGGCAGCAGGTGGTCGTTGGCGCCCTGATCGCCGGCGCGGTGATCATGCAGAGTCTCGGCGGGTCTGCGAGGAATGTGGCATGACTGACATGGCGTCGCCCCCTGCCCCGTCCCCTCAGAGTGAACCGGGCGCACCCTCGCTTCGGTCCCTCTGCGAGATCTCCCATGTCACGAAGAGCTACGGCAGCGTCCTCGCCTTGGACGACGTCAGCCTGAGCGTCTCTGCGGGCGAGGTGGTGGGCCTCGTCGGGGACAATGGCGCTGGCAAGAGCACGCTCGTGAAGGTCCTGTCCGGGGTGCACCCGGCCGACTCCGGCGTCGTCTATTTCGAGGGCCGGGAGCACGAATGGCGCTCCCCGCACGAGGCGCGTGAAGCGGGGATCGAGACCCTGTACCAGGACTCAGGTCTGGCGCCGCATCTCTCGATCAGCGCGAACCTGTTCCTTGGCCGCGAGATCGCTCGGCCCGGTCTGCTGGGTCGACTGGGCTTCCTCGACGAAGGCACGATGGCCACGGAGGCGCTTGCGGACCTCAAGCGCCTGAGCATCACCGTGCCGTCTGCGGTAGCCAGGGTCAATCGACTCTCCGGTGGCCAGCGGCAGGCCGTGGCCATCGGGCGGGCAGTTGCGTGGGCACGAAAGATGCTGATCCTCGATGAGCCGACGAACCACCTGGGAGCGGCGCAGTCGATGCAGGTGCTGGAGGCCATTCGTCAGGCCCGCCACAAGGGCTTGGGGGTAGTCATGGTCTCGCACACCCTGCCGCACGTCTTCGAGGTGTGCGATCGGATTGTCGTGCTGCGTCTCGGCAGGGTCGTGGCGGATGGCGCTGCTGCCGCATTCACTCCGGACTCCCTGGTCAAAGCCATCACCGGGATCACGGGCGAGTGATGTCCTTCGTGGATTCGAATGGCCTGAGGCACCGCGATCTCGGCCTGATCAGAACTGCAATGCGAGACCACTGAACGAGATGTTGCTGCAACTCGCAATCGACCGGCCCGAGAGCTTCTCGGTCATCCCGCTTGTGTCAGACCTCGTGGACATCATCGAGGTCGGCACGCCCACGCTGAAGCGCTTGGGACTGGCGGCGATCAGCACCGTCCGGGAACTCGCGCCCGAGGTGCCCGTCCTGGCGGACACGAAGACCATCGACGGTGGCGAACAAGAGGCCGACATGGTGTTCAACGCGGGGGCCATGTTCATGTCGGTCCTCACGTGCGCACCTCCTGCCACGGTTCGCGCGACGTCAACGGTGGCCGCTCGCTATGGGGCGTACATCGTGCTCGACGCCATCGCCGGCGGCTTTGCCGAGCCGGCGATG
>JAJYGO010000389.1 GCA_021785115.1 Chloroflexota bacterium
GGTACGCCTCGAGCTGTGCCACCGCAGCGCCGCGTCCCGGGCCCAAAGGCAAACGGCCCGTCATGGACGTGCGAAAGCAATGCTGTCGTGAACTACGCCGAGGGAACCTGCGCGGCGGGGAGCCGCGCCACGGAGGTGGGCGGCGGAGACGATGGCGAGTACCTTGCCTGGGGCCATCGTCGCCCGGCCAGACGCGCTCGGTCCCGAGGGGCATGCGCTCCTGGCTCATCCCGGCCCAAGAGGCCGCTCTTCATTCCGGCAGCGCGCCAAGGTCCGGGCCGGTGCGGGCGTGCGTGTCGGTGTGCCGCGCTGCCCTCGGGCGATGGGCCGCGTCGTCGATGATCGTCCGGCCCCCCTCGGTAACGAACGACACGCCGTACGCTTCGGACAGCCGCGCCGGAACAAGCACCTCATCGGGTGGTCCGGCAGCGACGACCCGCCCCGCTAGCAGCAGCACCCAGTCGGCCGCAGCAGCATCCGCCAGCTCGTGGGTGGTCAGGATGACCGTCGCCCCCCGCTCCCGTTCCTCGTCGATGGCGGCCCGGATGTGCTCGGTCGAGAGCAGATCGAGCCCGGTGATCGGCTCGTCCAACAAGAGGAGATCCGCCGCCTGGGCCAGCCCCTGAGCCACGAAGACGCGCTGGCGCTGTCCGCCGGATAGCTCGTCGAGATGGCGTGACGCGAGCTCGGTGATGGCCAGGCGCTCCATCGCGGCCGCGCACAGCGCCCGGTCCCGGGCGGTGAAGCGGCGGAACGACCCAAGGCTGCCGTAGCGGCCCATGCCGACCACCTCGCGCACGGTGACCGGCATCGCCTCGTTGACCGCGGTCGACTGGAGGACGTAGGCGAGCGCCGCCGGCAGGTGGGGGCCAGCCAGCACCGCGAGCCGTCCCGAGCTCGGCTCGAGGAGGCCGGCGATCGCGTTGAGGATCGTCGACTTGCCCGAGCCGTTCGGTCCGATGAGGGCGGTCAGCGCGCCAGCCGGGATGTCGAAGTCCGATGCCGTCAGGGCAACGCGTTCGCCGTAGGCGAGGACGAGGTCGCGGGCGATGACGGCCGGATCGCGCACCTCAGGTGCCACCGTCCGCGGCCGCGCTTGCTCGCCAGGAGCGGGTCGCCCGATCGACGAGGTCACGCCCGAACAGGATCGCGAAGAAGACGACCACCGCGACGGCGGCGACGGTCGCGCCGGCGGCGGTACCAAGGTGCCAGCTCAGCAGGAGGCCGATGACGACCGACACGCAACCGAGACCTGCCGCCGTGACCATCATCGTCGGGACGCTCCGGGCCAGCAGGGCCGCGGTCGCGGGAGGCGCGATGAGCAGGCCAAAGACGAGCAGCGTGCCGACCGCACGGAAGGAGGTCACGATCGCGAGCGTCAGGAGCGTCAACATCGCGATGTGCGCCAGCCGCGGATGGAGGCACAGCACCTGGGCTTTCGCCTCATTGAACGACAGGACGAGGAACGGCCGATAGAGGAGGACGATCCCCGTGAGCGCGATCGCGGCGGCGGCAGCCTGGACCAGGAGATCCGACCCTCGGACCCCGAGGATATCCCCGAACAGGAAGGTCGTGAGGCTGGTCGTGAACGACGGCAGCCGGGAGACGACGATGACGCCCAGGGCCAGCATCCCGACGAAGAGGAGACCGATGCCGGTGTCCTCGCGCAGGCCAGCCCTGCGGTGGACGAGCGCGATGCCGGCGACCATGACCAGCGCCCCGACGACGGCGCCGAGGGTCAGGTCGAGCCCCAGGACGAAGGCGAGAGCGATGCCGGGCAGCACGCCGTGAGCGAGCGCGTCACCCATGAAGGCCATGCCCCGGATGACCACCCAGGTCCCGATCAGCGAGGTGGTGAGCGCGGCGAGCAGGCCGCCGACGAGGGCCTGCTGCATGAAGTGGACCGAGAAGGGTTCGGTCAGCCACTCGAGCATGGCGTCAGGCGAGAGCGCTGGCGATCCGCTCCGCATTTGTGCGGAGCATTCCAGCGTAGGTGTCGGCGCCCGAGCCAGGTTCACCGAGCGAGCCGGTGTACAGGACGACGACCCGAACCTCACCGCCAACCTCGTCGGCGAGCGCCTCGGCCACGTTCGTCGGCAGGGTCGTCTCGGCGAAGATTGCCCGGACGCCCTGGGCGCGGATCACCGCCGCCAGCTCGGCGAGCTGCCTAGGATCGGGCTGGGCCTGCGTCGAGCCGCCCGGAATGATCACCCCGATAACCTTGAAGTCGTAGCGCTCGGCGAAGTAGCCGAAGGCAGCATGGCTGGTGATGAGTGTTCGCCGCGTGCTCGGGATGCTCGCCAGGGTGGAACGGAGCTCGCCATCGAGTGACTCCAGCTCGCCAGCGTAGCTCGCGGCCCGCGCCTTCCAATCTCCGGGTGTGATCTGGCTCAAGCGTTCGCTGATGAGACGTACCGCCCGCGCCGCGCGGAGCGGGTCAAGCCACCAATGCGGGTCGAGGGCACCCGCCTTGTCGCCACCGAGTGGTCGGGGATCGAGGGCGGGGCCGAGCTCGAGGATCGGTGTGTTCTCCTCGCTCGCCGCCCCAAGCGCGTCCGCCATCCCGGCCTCGAGCCCCAGACCGCTGGCCACGACGAGGTCGGCGGTACGCAGGCTGGCCGCCTGGCGGGCCGACGGCGCGAAGTCGTGCGGATCGGCACCGACTGGCATCAGGACCTCGACGCGAGCCTGATCGCCGGCGACGTGCGCGGCGAGATCGCCGATGATCGTCGTGGTCGCGACGATCATCGGACGTCCGTCGTTCGGTGGTCCGCCGGTGCAGCCGGTGAGGCCGAGCGTCGTGGCCAGGAGCGCCACGGTGAGGCGCCACGGTGCGGCCGGCGACCGACGCTCGATGCGTCGCATCGACGGAGCGCCGAATCCACGGCCCATCATCCCGATCGGAGTCTGCCGCCAGGGGCCCAGGGCCCGGATCCGCTCTGCGATCTCGTCGACCACGTCGCAGAACTCGGTGTACTGCTCCGCGAATACGAGGTGGAGCGAGCGGAACTGCGGTCCGGTCAAGTTCCAGAGGTAGGCGTGGGTCCTGGGGTGGAGCGTGTAGGTGCCGGCCAGCAGTCGGGCGAGCCCGTCGGCGACGGCACGGCGCTCGGTGGGCGTGGTCTCGGTCGGGACAATCACCTAAACATCTCCAGACGGGCGACCTCGGGCCTTCGACGGCCGCCAGGTCGGTGACAGTCGGATCAGCAGCCCCCCGAGACGCCAGCAGAGGCACGCATCGGGGGCAACGAGCGCGTCCGCCAGCGCATGAACCCGGGCGATCCACGCCTTCGGCAGCGCAGCTTCGCCGAACGACCAACGCACGCGATGCGTCGAACCGTTCATGTGCAAACCTCCCCGACTCGCTGACCCACGCCCTCGCCCGCGTGTTTGGCGAGCCAGAGCTGGTGATGGCGAGAGCCCACCCGAAGCATTCGGCTGCCGCAGGTCGGGCAGCGCTCGTCGGCGCACCGCACCCCGCGCTGATGAGGGACACGGGCCTCGCACCTGGGGCAGATGCACTGCCCGCCGGTCCCCGACCCATGTCCGCGCTGGCTCTGGGTCATGTGCTCACCTCCACCCCCGCTCGCCCTGCCGACAGCAGTGTTCTTGCCGCTGCCCCCTTGCCGAGCGCGCCGATGCGGAAGTGAGCGAGCGGATGCGGCGTCGTTCCTGGATCGTGCATCTGAACTCACCTCCGAGTTCGCAGGTAGGTCCGTCCGTCGTGCCGGACGGCGACGACCCGACCCTGGTCGAGGAGGACCTGGGCGACCGACCAGTCGGCGCCGGCCCGGGCCAGGTAGTCGCGGACGGTCGACTCGGTCATCGGGTGGACGGCGACGATCCCGAGCAGGCCCTCGGCCGGATCGCCGACGGCAGCGAACCCGGCCGTGCTGGCGTCGATCTCCTCGGTCAGGCAGGAGGTCGGGATCTCGAAGGCGCGGAACAGCTCGGCGGCGCGACGGGCAGCGTCGATTCCGGGCGCCCGCACCCAGCGCACCGCCGGCGGGCGAGTGGGGAGGGCGACATAGGCCTGCAGCGGCTCGAGCGCGCCCAGGAAGGCAGCCGTCCGGGAGAGGGTGGCCTCGTCGTCGTCGAGCCCGGCGACGAGCATCGTCTCGGTCATGAGCTCGCCCCGGTAGGTGGCGGCGAAGCGACGCATGCCGTCGAGGACCGTCTCGAGGCGGAGCGTTCCGATCGGATGGTTCAGCCGCCGCCAGGTCGCCTCGTCGACCGTGTCGACCTTGATCGACACCCAGTCCGCAACCGCGAGCTCCGCCCGGACGTCGTCGCGCCAGAGGAGGCTCCCGTTGGTCAGGACAGCCACCTGAACGCCGAGGGCCGCCACTCCCCGAATCGCCTCGCCCAGATGGCGGTCGAGGGTCGGCTCGCCGTCCGGCACGAAGCTCGCATAGTCGACCGGCTGGCCGGTCGCGCGGCACTCCGAGAGGCGCTCGCGGACGGCCGCCACGACGGCGCTCGGGTCGAAGTACGCCTCGCGCTCCAGACGGGCGCGGTCGGTCGCCCCGACCTGGCAATAGACACACGAGTACGTGCAGGTCTTGGGCGGGACGTTGTTGATGCCCAGGCTCCAGCCGAGGCGGCGGGAGCGGACCGGGCCGAACGCGATCGGCAGGACCGGCGATGCGCGACCCGGCAGCTCGCGCGCCGTGATCGCCGGGGCACGCCGAGCGCTCGCCTGTCGGACACTGTCTGGAAGGCGAGGCGCTGTCGTCCCGGTCGACGCTCGGATCACGGTTGCCCTCCCTCCGCTCCCCTGGCTCATCCGCTAGGGCTTCTCGGGCGCCTCTTCAGAACCGCGCAGGCTCGCGAGGTCGGCCTCCATCCGACGGACCTCCTCGCGCAGCTCGTCGAGCCTAGCGTCGAGTTCCTCGGCAGCAGCCTCACGGTCGAGCTGCCGGGAGCGCCGATTGCGCCGCCGGATCGGCCAGCCGGGCTCCTCGTACCACTCCACAGGCTCGTACCAGCCTCGGCCGTACGGCCCGCCATACCACGGCCCGCAGCCGTGCCAGCCATGCCAGCAACCCATGTCAACCTCCTTCGCTCCGCTCGAGGCGTTCGGTTCCGTCCAGGAAGGCGTCGATCAGTCGGGCCCGCTCACGCATCACGGAAATCCACTCATCGAGCGCCTGCCGACCCGTGTCGGTCAGCCGATACGTGCGCCGCGGTGGTCCGTCGTCGGTCACCCATGCCGAGTCCACGAGTCCCTCAGCCTCGAACTCCCTCAGTGTTCGGTAGGCCATCCCCACGTCGACCCCATCGGGCGCCAGGCAGAGCTCGTTCAAGCGGGCGATCAGCGCCCCACCGTGGGTTTCTCCTTCGGCCACGAGGCGCAGCAGGAAGGGCTCGAGCCAGCGGCCGCGCCGCCCGCCCGGACGGACCCAGCCCCGGTAGCCGTCGTGATGGTGGTGAGGATGATCGGCGTGTCCCTGGCTATCGGCATTCATATGCCACAAGCTACTCAGCCTGAAGCGTATGACCAGTGCTGAAGGGCACGTTTGAGCGGCCGGCGAACCGGGGTCGCGGCGGCAGGCGAGGGTCGAGGCCGGCTACCCTGGCTCGCCAAGCAGGCCCAGGGCAAGAACGATCCCGCCCAGAAGCCCCGTTCCCGCCTCCCTTGCATAAGGAATGACTGAAGGCCTCGGGAATGAGTTCGATCTCCGCCAGCACGATCATCGCGCCCGCCGCCAGCGCTCCCCTGATCGAGGGCGGCAGGGCGAAGCCAAGGACTTCCCCGGCCGGGAGCGCACCGAGCGGCTCACCGAGGCCCGAGAGCGCGGCCAGCCCGACGCTGCGCATTCCGCTGATTTCGGACACCCAGTCCGATGGTTTTGGACACCCAGTCCGACCGTCGCTCCGGAACGGGCGTAGGTGGCGATCACCATCAGGCTCTCGACGAGGTCGTAGAATTGACTACAAGGGCGACGGGAGAGCCGCGATTGAGCCGGCGGGACGTCGTTGGGCCCAAGGCGCGCGGCGCGGCCCGGACACCGAGGACGGCAAGGCCGGCGAGGCTGGCGGCAACCAACGTGACGACGCGCTCGTCCGCGAGACCTGCACCGATCTCGTGGCCACTGATCGCGATCATAGCGCCGGCTGCGAAGCCCACCAGCCCGTCGAACACGCGATGCGGCAGCCGGCCGCCGAGGAGGACCGGGATGCCGCCGATGCCGGTCGCCAGTGGACGCGCTACGGTCCCTTCCTTGCCATAGTCGGCGTGCCCGGCGGCCTCCTGATGCCGTCTCTGCGGAGCGCCGCGCACGCAAGCGACGGGGACACTCGAAAGACCAGTGAGTCACCAGCACCACCGGCTGCCACAATGGTCGCGGCGAGGGCGCCGGTGCGCACCAGTAGCGGGCCCTGGCGCGGCGCCGCGTGCTGCTCGATCAGGATCGATCTCTGGTCCGACACTGGGATCGGAGATCGGCGGCGGCCTGCACAGGTCCGCAGCTGGGAGATCCGGGTCCGGAGCCGTACCGGTTGCTGGTCCGGGAGAAGGCCGGCAATGGCCGGTTGCTGACGGTCGGTAGTCAGGCGGCTGCACGTGTCGTCCGGCGATCGGTCGCCGGTGCGTGGGCCGGCGGGGCCAGGCGGGCGGTCCCGTCGGGATCGCCGCCCGACATCCCGATGGTTGCCGACCGACGCGGACGCCCTCTCGCATGGTGGTCAGCCCTTCACGCCGACCGAATCTGTTCAATGGCAGTCACACGAGCGATTGCCGGCGAGCAGCGGACAGCGCCGTCAGACGGGGTCGTGTTCCGTGAGGTGCGGCTCCCCACCGTGGACCCGGATGTCTGCATCGGGTGCGGGACTTGCGTGGTCACCTGTTCGTGGGCGTGCGTCGCTTCGACTTCGTCGTACATGGACGTCGGGGAGACCCACCGCTGGTGTCGGGAGGACGTCGTCGGCGTGGCGGAGATCCTCGCCCGGCTCAGCACGAAGCTGCCGGTCGGGCCCGCGCTTCCGCGCGCGGCCGGCGAGGTGGCGGAGGGCCGCGACGACGACGTCCTGCAGCATCAGCACGGTCTGCGTGACCAGGAGCAGATACCGGCGCGGGAGACGGTCGGCGAGGACGCCGCTGCAGAGCGACAACACCAGCATGGGGAGGAACTGGAGCGTCGCGATCATCGCCAGCGCGACGGCCCAACGCCTGAGATCGAGCACCAGCCAGGCCTGCGCGATCGCCTGCGGCCGGGTGTCGACCCCCGAGAGGAACTGCCCGCCCAGTACCAGGCGCACGCGGGGACCCGGAGCGCCGCCAGCATACCGTGCCAGGAGACCTCGCTGGGACGCGAGCCATCGCCCCGACGCCCGGGCAGCGAACCCGGGCCACGCACGTCCTCGTGGGCGGCGAGGGCATCCGCAGCGGCCATCACGCACCCGGTCCAGTGCGTGCCGGCCGGGCGGCCCAGGCCACCATGTCCACGAGCGGCGCGCGGTCATCGGCGCGTCCGCTTTCCCGGCGCTCCAGGTTCAGAACGTGGAGGCCCGGGAAGACTACGCCGAGCTGCTCCTCGGTGTACAGGCGTGCCGGGTCGGGCGGCCCTGCCCGGCCAAGGGCATCGCGGTGGTGCCCCACGAAGAAGAGATGCCTGCCGGGCGCCACGGCGGTCGCGACCGCGCCGAACAGCGCGGACCACTCGGCGGCGGCAGGATGGATGTTGGCTAGGACCACGAGGTCGAACCGCTCACCCCGGGTCAGGTAATCGCCCATGTCGCCGACGACGGTATGGACGGTCAGCCCTGCCCGCGTCGCGGCGGCGTCGAGCTTGGCCAGTGCCGCTTGTGAGACGTCGACCGCGGTGACATCCCAGCCCGCGTCGGCGAGCCACCGACTGTGGCGGCCCGCGCCCGCGCCCGCGCCCAGGGCCCCCCGCACGTCCAGAGCCGTCGCGCCACTTCGGGACCTTTGCCGGTGCCGGACGGCCTGCCGCCGGCGTACTGTGTCAGGCGTGGCGACGGCCACAGGAGGGTGAGCGATGCAGACCCTGGAGCGAGTGTCGCACGAGCACCACGATCGGCTCTGGCACTACGTCGACCGATTAAATGCGCTGGCCGATTGTCTCAACAGTGACTGCCTGGACACGTCCCGGCTCGTGGAGCGGCTGCCTGAGCTGCGCGAGGTGCACCAGGGCTTGACGAGCCTGCTCATACCGCACATGGAGGCCGTCGAGGCGGCTGTCTGGCCAACCCTCGAGCGGCTCGGCACCGAGCACGGCACGACCGCCTCACTCGCCCACGAGCACGTCGAGATCCACCGGCTGGTCGCGGCGCTGGGCGCGTTCATCGAGCACCCGGAGGCGCACGCCGGCCGGGGCGCGGTTTTGGCACTGCGCCGGGCGCTGCTGCGCTTGTACGTCCTCCTCAAGACGCATCTCGCGGAGGAAGAGCTGTACGTGCCGATCCTCGAGGACCGCCTGACGCGGCCCCAGGAGGAGGCCCTGGCGCGGGCGCTCGATCACGCCGCGGCCGAGCGGCTGTAGGCGGCCAGGACGGTCCAGTCACCCTGCTGGCTGACGACGACCGCCGCCACGTGCAGCGCGCCCGCAGTCGGGATCCACGCCGCGGCCAACCTGGCGGGATACGCGATCGCGAGCTCCACCATGAGCAGCAGGAACAGCGGGAAGAAGGGGCTGTGCGCGCCGCCGGCGAGGAGGGTGGCGGCCAGCGCCTGTGCCGCATCGACGGCCAGGATCGCCGCCGGTTGGCCGTCCACGAACGGCCGACGTCGGGCCGCATACGCGGACAGCGGCAGGTTGACGGCGATCACCGCGCCGAACGGTGCGAGGAGTGAGCCCGTCGCCGTCCCGCTGAACGGGGCGAGCAGGACCGCGGCCCCGATCGTGGCCCAGCGGAGGACGAGCAGGTAGCGATCCGCGTCCGAGAGCGAGAGGCCCCGCTCCGCCTTCGGGGCCCCGGACTGGGTCATGGTCTGCTCATCCGCCAGGCCGGCGTCGCGCGGCCCGTCTCACGTCGATGGGGGGTCCATGGTCGGACGATCGCCAGTCGAGGCAATGCCTCCGGTCGAGACGGAGCCCGTCAGTCGAGGCGCTCCACCCGGTTGAGGAGCTGGCCGCGAGCATACGCCAGGGCGGCGGCCTCCACGCCCGGGATCTCGGTCACCACCGGGCGCAGGCCCAGCGCGGTGAAGCGATCGTACGCGCCCTGTCCCATGCCGCCCGCGATGAGCGCCGAGCAATCGCCGATCGCCTGCGCCATCTGGTCGTGGCGCGACTGGGCCTCCGGGCTCGTGCCGTGGGGTCCCGATCCGGCGCGTTCCTCGCGCGGCGCGCCCGTGAGGTGCGGTCCCGTCTTCGGCCGCAGCTCGCGCTCCACGATGACGTCGCCCTCGACGGTCAAGACGGCGTAGTAGGGCGCCCGACCGAAATGCTGGCTGACCGTGCGGCCGTCTTCCGTGACGATGGCGATCTTCATCGAACCCTGTGCTCCTCGCGATCCATCCGCCATGCGGCGGTACAGAGAGCAGCCGCAAGCGAGGAACCCACTCCGGTCGATGGACCGCGGCCCGGATCGGGTCCGGCGCGCGGCTCGGACCGACCCGGGTTCGGAACGCGTGGCTGCCGTAGTTCATCTAGCCTCGGCCGGTCTCGACGGCGCAGGGCCATCAGCGATGCGGCCTTGCGTGTCACCAGGAGCGAGGTGCACGCGGACAGCGGCTGGAGCGCCCGGTGACCACCTCCCGCGCTGCGACCGGCGACCTCTCGATGAAGACGGGCCGGACGGCATGGATCAGTGGACGAAGTGACTCTAATACCTGTTTGACTAACGCCCGTTAGAATGACGCCATGTTTGAGACGCCGACCGAAGCACCCAGCCTCCCGCAGGAGACGCTCGATGCCCTGCGCGCCATCGCCGAGCCGTCACGCGCACGAGTCATTGCCCTGCTCGGCCACGGTGAGCACTGCGTGTGCGATGTCGGGGCGGCGCTC
>JAJYGO010000131.1 GCA_021785115.1 Chloroflexota bacterium
GCCAGGGCGGCGTCGTAGTCGCCGGCGTCCGTCTCGTCCCACACATACTCGCCGTCGCGCTGGTGGAACCACACGAGCACCTGCCAGCGGCCACTGTAGATGCGGCTCGACTCGCCGCCGCAGTAGAGCAGCTCAGGCACAGCAGCCGTCGCACCCGTGACTCTCGTGCAGATCACGCACTGGCCATCCACCTCCACGTGTACAGCGCCACCGCCAGGCCGAAGCCGGCCGCATCGGCGACAATGGCCTTGGCCACGTCGTTGTCGGGGATCTTCCCGTCGGGCGCCTGGACCTGCTCCAGCGCCACGACGTGCATGCGATACGTCCGCTCGGCCTGCCCGACTGCGGAGCGGTACAGCGACTTCGGATCGCTCAGCGCGAGCGGCGCCAGGTCCTTCGGCAACCACGCGCCGTTGTGCTTGGCGATGTCGAGTTCGCCGCCCTTGTGCTGCGCGCTCGTGAGTGAGCGTGTGACGTGCCAGGGCGTGGAGAGGTCCACGGCGTAGTGGCAGAACGTCTGCACGAAGCGCTCGCGCGCCTCGTCGAACTTGCCCTCGCGGATGGCGTCGCGGCAGAGGCGCGGCGTCTGCGCGATGACCGTCGGCGCTGAGCCGACGAGGTGATGCAGGCTGCCGTCGGGCTCCAGGTGCAGCTTGTAGGTGTGCGCGTACTGCTCGTGCTCGGTGTCGCCGCCCGAGGTCAGCAGGTTATCGCCCTCGATCTCATCGGGCGAGCGGGCGTGCCAGTGCAGCTCGACGTCGGAGAAGCGCACGAACGCCTGCGCGTCGGGCGGCAGGGCGCGGTAGATCAGCTCGGCGAGCCGTCCGTGGGTCTTGGTGTGGACTAAGACTCCGAGGTCATCGTGACGTACGAACTCGTCGTGTGGCTCATCGTCCACGTCGGGTAGTACGTCCAGTGGTAGTGGCCCGGGTACATCGGCTGCCCGCAAACCGAGCAGGTCGCGACTGCCGGGTAGTGCGGCAGCAGGCACGGGACGGTCGGCAGCTTCTCCAGCGCGGCCGCCAGCCGGTCCACCGCATCTTCCTCGGTCGCGCCCTTGATGTCGCCGCAGGTGCGGCAGTAGATCGCCTGCTCGTTCAGCTTCTCGTAGGCGTGCTCGTGCATCGTCAGGGCTCCGTGTTCGTGGGCGGCAGCGTGGGCTTCGGGTGCGGCGTCGGCCGGACTGTCGGCGTGGGCGGCACAACGACGGTTGGCGTCGGCGCGAGCGTCGGGACGGGCGAAGGGCTGGGCGCGATGGACGCCGGAGCGGCGCTGGGCGTGGGCTGCGGTGCGGGGCTGCATTGGAGGACCAAGACGACCGCGGCGATGAGGATCGCGATCGTGATCCAGAGGTCACGCTGTCGGGTCAGGAAGCCTCCTCATCCCTCGAACGCACGCTCGAAGGCGTCGGGGATGGGGCGCTCCCACACCTCCGAGCCATTGATCGGCCAGTTGCAACACACGCGCTGGGTCCCGAAGCTGCTGCCGCCCCGGAAGAAGCGGCAGGGCAGCTCGTTCTCGTCGGCGTCGAACCGGCCCGAGGCGAGGCAGGTGCCGGGCTGCAGCCGTCGCTGTGCGTCGCGCCGTGTCATGCCGAGCGGGCGGCTGTCGATGGGGCAGGGCGTGCCTGCCTCGCGCCACTCAGCCACGGTGGTGGTAGCCGCTGCGGCACAGGTAGCACACCTGCGCCCGACGGTCGGCGGTACAGCGGCAGTCGCAGCGCTCGCAGCGGCAGGGGATACGGCTAGGTTCGCGGGCCACCTTCACGTCGTGGCCATCCGGCTGAACTGCGGGATCGGCACGTCCGACGAGACGCCGAAGGCTTCGAGCACGCCCGACCACTCGTCGAAGACGGTCACGCCGGCCGGGATCTCCGCTGGCGTCCACGGGCGGCGCGGCATGTAGATGCGCACGCCGGGCGCCAGGAGCGTGAATTTCTCGGGATCATCGTCGAACAGCACGAGCGGGTCGTCGGGTCCGGCCGATGCGGCGAGCTGCGCCTTGGCGTCGTGGCCGAGGCGCACGGCGTCATGCGGCACGCGCCAGCGCGCTAGCCAGTCCTCCGTGACGTCGCGGCAGTCCTCGGCGCGGTCCGAGGCCACGATGATCTCGTAGCCCGTCCGGGCGAACGCCTGCACGGCGGCGATGCCCGAGTAGTCCGGGGCCACGTTGGCGTAGGTCACGGACGTCGCGAAGACCTGCAGGAGCCAGTTGGCCTGCTCGGGCGGTAGCTGGTCCTCGACGCGGTAGTGGCTCATCTGCCATGCCTGAAACGACGTGCCCCAGCGCGCGTTGAGCGCCGTACAGAAGGCTTCGGTGAGAAAGCCGAGCGTGCCGTCGATGTCGAAGACGAGCCGCGGGCGCATGAGCGCCTGCAGGAACGCCGCGCCGGCGATGCTCATGGCCGACGTGGAGCCTCAATCAAACGGAGTTCCGCCGCCAGGGCGCGCACGGCGGCCGTTTCGGAGTCGCCCATGCTCACCGGATCTCATCCACGAGGCCGAGTTCGAGGGCCTCTTCGGACATCAGCCACCAGTCCTTGCGCTTCCACTTGTCGCGCAGGAAGTCGACCGACGCCTTGCCGCCGGAGCGGTCGGCGAAGATGCCCAGGATGCGGTCCTGCAGCTTGTGGATGAACTCGAGCTCGTCCTCGATGTCGCCGGCCTTGCCCCAGGCGAGCGAGCTGATCTCGTGGATCAGGATGCTGGCGTTGCGCGCCATGAAGCGCACGTCGCCCGCCTGCAGCAGAACGCCCGCCATGCTGGCCGCGTAGCCCTGCGTGCCGGTGGTGATGCGATGGCCGGAGCGGCGCAGGTCCTGGATGAAGTCGTACAGCGCGAGCCCGTCGATGACCGAGCCACCGGGCGAGAGAAAGATGATCGTGATCTCGCAGCCCGGGCTCGTGCGGTGCCACGTGGTCAGCGCGTCCATGCAGCTGGACACGCTCGCCTCGTCCACCTTGCGCGTGAAGTAGTACACGTGGTGGTACTTGTTCGCGGCGAGCGCCTCCCCCTCCTCGCGCTCGTCCCGCTCGGTCAGGATGCGCGACTGGCGCACCCGGAGCTCCTCCGCCTCGCGTTCGGCCTCGAGTTTGGCCACCTCGGCCCGCGCCTTCTCGTCCTCGCGGCGCAGGCGCGCCATGATCTCAGCGGTCTCGGCCTGCAGCTTGGCGATCTCGGCGTTGGTCTTGGTGGGATCGGCGGCGGTGTTAGACATGGGGGCTCCTGTTCAGGGCTTCACGATCCGCGGTGTGCCGAACGACGCCGCCCACTGCCGGACGGCCGCCTGAACCTCGGGCTTCTTGGCCAGCCGCCCGACGGCGCGGCGGTGGCGGCGCAGGATGACGTGCTCGCCGTACGTGGTCGCGTACGTGCTCTGGCAGATGTCGCAGCGGCTAGTGACCGGCATAGCCCAGCGCGAACCCCAGCCAGAGCGGCACGGCGATGAAGGCCGACGTGATCGCAATGGCGCGCCAGCCGTCGACCGGGCCGTCGGGCAGGTCGAACTCGTCCGGGCTCGTCAGTGCGCCGAGCCCGAGCGGTGCCAGCAGGGCGAACAGGGCGAACAGCATCAGGCGGCCTCCTGTTCCTGAGCGGGCGTGAAGGTGTACTCCAAGACACACCGACAGCGGGGGCCACCGTCGCAGATCCCGAGCTCGCCCGGGTAGCCCGGCAGCGTGTCGGGCGTGTACGACTGCCCGTCGCGGCCGTCGCACGGCTCGCAGGTGTCGGCGTCGCCCTCGGCGTGCCAGACGATCTCCGTCACCTGGCCGGTGCTGGACAGCCCGGAGCCGAAGCCGGCCTCGTACACCGGGTAGACCGACTGGGCGTACATGTCGAGGCGCGACGACAGCGCGGCCTCGCTGACCGATCCGGCCGCCACGGCGGCGGCAAGGCCGATCAGGAACTCGCGCTGCTTGCCGGCCGCCGCCTGCGTCGTGGTGGCGCGGTAGGCGGTATCGTCGAGCGTCCCGTCGCCGTCGGCATCGCCGAACCCGGCATCGTAGGCGTCGCCGTAGCTGTCCTGCAGCGCCTGCCCGGCGTGGTCGACGAACGTCGACTGGTCGAGCTTGCCGCGCCGCAGCTGCGACGCCAGCACGCCGAGCGTGGCCGCCGTCTTGGCGATGACCGGGATGATCGAGTGCTCGCGCTTGCGGTCGGAGCGGACCTTCTTCGGCGCGGCCTTCAGAAGCTGCGCACGCGCCAGCCGGAACGCCTCAGCGGGACCGTAGCGGCCCACGTTGGCGGCCACCGCCATCACGTCGGCCCCGGACAGCGTGATCGGCCGAAAGGCGCGCGGATCGCGCCCGTGCTTGACGAACTTGCGCAGGTCGGCGAGTTCGGCGGCCTTCGTGGCCGTCTGGGCCGGCTGCGCCGGTGCGGGCTTCGGAGCCGCAGCGGGCTTCGACGGCCCTTCCATCGCCGCCGGCTCGGGCATGTGCTCGCCCTCGGGCGGCGGCTTGGGGCCACCCGTGGGCGGCTCATGGTCGGGCGGCGTGTGCTCGCCGGCCGGCGGCTCGCCGTTCGGGCCGACGTGGATGATGGGCGGCGGAGGTGGCGGGTTCTTGGCCGTGTCCTCCTCCGTCTGCTCCATGACGGCGGCGTGGGCGAGGGTGACGGGTCCGGTGGCCGTCAGCACGAACGGCTCGCCCGTCATGCCGTCGTCCTCGGTGTCGCCGTAGGGTTCCCAGCCGTGGTCGCCGCGCACCTCGTCGACGGTGCGGATGCCGACCGAGACGTACGTCTTGTCGATGCTGGCCTGTGTCTCGGCGTCCTCGGTGTTGTCGAAGCCCGGCCACTTCCACTCGATCTGGGTGCGACCCCAGACGCGCTGGATGATGTAGTCGAACAGGGAGCGCTTCAGCCACTGGCGCATGGGATCCGTGCGCGTGGCGGCCGTGGCCTGCGCCGCCTCCTCGGCCGCGCCCTTGGCGCCGATGCTGTTCGACTTGCCGCCGGGCAGCATCGCGATCTCTTGGGGCTGGATGCGGCAGACCATCATGATCTGCTCGGCGATGAGCTGGTCGGTCTGGTCGCCCGCGAGCTTGATGTCCTTCTGCCACTCGGGCTTACTCCCCGGCGGCAGGACGATGACGCGGTGCTTGTAGGCGATGTCACCGGCAAGGGCGTTCAGCGAGTCCTGCAGGAGGCGCTGCTGCTGCGGCGTGGCCACCTCGGGACCGGGCACGATGTAGACGCCCGGGATCGAGCCCTCGGTGAAGAAGTCGAGCAGCCACTCCTGGCGCTTCATGCCGATGGCCACCGGCACGATGCACTTCTCGACCATGCTGAAGCCGTACGGCGTCCAGGTGCGCGTCGTGTACGGCAGATACAGCATCTGGTCGGCGCTGTACTCCTCCTCGGGCAGGTCGAGGCTCTCCATGTCCCGCCCGAGGATGACGTCCATCAGATCGCCGCGGGGAATGCCCCACAGGTACTGCTGGTAGGCCGGGGCGGGCGGGCGCGGACGTCCACCGCGGATGTCGATGACCGGGCGGATCGTGTCGCCGCTGATGAGATCGAGCGCCGCCAAGTCCGAGCCGAAGGGTCCCTTGCCCGCCTTGCGCGTGGGGTGCAGGTAGATGGAGAGGTTGTCGGCGACGAAGACGTCTTCGAGCGCGGCGCCCATCCAGCCCTGATACCCGGCGTAGTTCGGGTCCGGGTTCATGAAGAAGCGCTTGGCCTCGTCGATCTCGTCCGCCAACGCCGCCAGGGCGCCCTTCTGGCCGCGCAGCTGCTTCATGGCCTCCTCGGTGGGACCGATGTCCCAGTCGAGGCCCAGCATCTCCTCCTTGCGGACGTCAACGCAGGCGCGCAGCACGCTGTACATGTCGGGGTAGCGGCGCAGGGCCTGGAACGAGGCGAGCTTCAGGCCCTCCGATCCGGGGATGCCGACGGGCAGGTTCCAGCCGACGGGGTACTGCCAGCGGCGCGGGATGGATCGGCCGGTGTCAAGCGGCTCGTCGAGCTGCGCCGGGACGAGCGGCTCCAGGGGGCCGAAGGCGCCCGAGAGGAAGTCCATCCACTCGCGCGGCAGGCCACCCTGCGTGCCGGTGCGACCGGCGGTGAACGAGCCGTACGGATCGTTGACGCCGCCGTACTGGGCGAGCATGCCGCCCATCGACCAGGCCGGAGCCGGTCCCTGCGTCTGGCTGCCCTGCTGGGCCTTGAGGGCGCGGGCAACCGCGCGGATGTCAGCTATGAACGCTCCTGCTCGAGTGCCTCGGGCCAGACCACGAGGTCATGGGGCCACTCGTCCCACGGCCAGAACTCGACTTCGGTGATCGCCTCGCCGGTCATGACCATGCGCCTGACGCGCGGGCAGGAGCGGGCGTGCCAGCCGCCGCAGTGGCGGCACTTGGTCTCCGGCGTGAACGACGCGCGCTCCTCGGAACTGATGGGCGTCGGGCGCGGCATGCGGCGCTGGTAGGCGGGCTGGTCCACTATTGGAGGAACAGGTGGCCGATCAGGAGCCCGAGCACGAGACAGATGAACGCCCCGACGGTCGGGTAGCGCGCCACCAGCAGCCGCGTACGGGCGGTGATCGTGGCCTGTCCGGTGGCCACGTAGTACAGCTCGATCCCGATGTACGCCACCGACATCAGGATCGTGACGACGAGTTCCGGGCTCATGGCGCGGCGATCGTGTGCGTGGCGACCGACATGACCACGCGGCGGAAGCACGGATCGGGGAACGGGCGGTGCCCGCTGCGCGTGATCTCGCGCGTCTTCTCGTCGCGATCGTCGTAGAAGTCGTCGGGCCGACAGACGTAGCGCTTGCGCTCCGGTGCGCCCACCGGCCAGTAGGCGATCAGGGACTCCGGCTCGCGCGTGAAGCCGCAGGCGGCGCACTTGGCGGTGCTCATGGTGCCTCCCACGGCCACGGTTCGAGCGACCACCCCCACAGCCGGTTGACCCAGCGCGGCTCGTTCCAGCATCGGAACGCATGGCCGTTCCAGTCGGCGCAGAGGTGGTCCATCAGCCACCAGGTCAGGTGCCTCATTGCGCCGTCCACTGGTGCGCGGCCACGTGCGCGAGCGCCCACGCGAGGTCGTGGCGATCCCAGCCGGGCTCGTCCTGCTCGCAACCCAGCACGCAGTGCCAGCCCTCGGGGAACGTGCGCGTCTCGCGCTCGTAGTAGCGGTGGCGCTCGACGGCGTGGACGGACGCGATGCCGGTGCCGTCGTGAACCGCTAGCGCCATGTGTCGCCCTCCGTGGGGAACAGGTGCTTGGACGGCTCGCGCTCGCTCGTGCGCAGCAGCTTGCCGTCGCCGTCGTGGCACCAGTAGTGCTCGCAGCGCGAACAGCTCGTCCAGCGCGCCCACGGACGCTGCGAGAGGCCGTGGAACGTCAGCCACAGGCCGCACGTCGGGCAGTGCGTCATTCGGCCTTGGCGGTCGCCATCTGGACCGCCACGATGAACAACAGCGCCGCGCCCGCGAAGTCGACGAGCGAGATCGGCGGCGACGTCAGGAGCGCGTTCGCCAGCAGGGCGAGCGCCAGCAGGAAGGCGAGGATCATGCGGCGTACCTCGATAGCTGCAGCGGGTGGGCCGCTGTCACCCGGGGATCGCGTCGACCGAGTCGAACTGATCCACCATCTCGCGCAGGAAGACCTCGAACTGCTCCGGCACCCAGCCGTTGTTCGGGCCGATGGCGGACTCGATGGCCTGCCGCAGCGGCGTGGCGTGCTCCGGCGAGCGCAGGCCGTAGGTCAGGCCAAACATGAAGCCCGCGAGAAACGCCTCGTCCCCGTGCCGCTCGCCCCACATGTCGGCGATCACCTGCAGCAGATAGGCGCGGCGCATCGTGCCGGTGCTCTGGGTCACTCCTCGTCCTTCTGTCTGGGCGGCCCGTCCTTGTACGGATCCTCGGCCGGGGCCGGCGTGCCGCAGCGCGGGCAGGGCCGCGCCTTCTGCCAGACGAAGCCGTGGTCGCACTTCTCGCAATGCCAGATGCCGTAGACAAAGTCGGTGTCCGTGTACACGTCCGGCTCGTAGAAGGCGAGGAGCAGCGCGTCGGCGTCGTCGGGCGAGCGTCCCAAGCGCTTGCGCGTCTCGTCCTTGCGCTCGACCTTGATACGACCCGCCGAGTCCGGGGCGTACTTGGGTGAGATCAGCTGCCCGATCGTCGTGTCATCCACGGCGCGCAGGTCCCAGGCGCGCGTGCGCGACAACTCGCGCCCGACCTCCCACCACAGCTCGTCGCGCAGCTTCACGAAGCGTGTCGTGTCGCGCGCCGACTCGCCCACGTTGACGCCCACGATGTCGGCCTTGAAGGCGCCCTCGGCGCGCAGCTCCACGAGCCGTCCGACGATGCCCCAGCCGATGCCGATGACGTCGATCTTGACGCGCGAGGGGCCGATGTCCCGGATGGCCTGCACGATCTGCCCCACGACCACCATCGGGTCGGGCGTCTGGCCGCGCCACACGAGCGTCGCGCGCGGGCCGTGGCGCGCGTAGATCACGGTGCGGTCGCCGCCCGCGCCCACGTCCACGCCGAGCTCCACGGGACGACGGCCGGTCCAGCGCCCCGCCTCATCCTCCGTCTGACACATCTTGGCCCACGCCCACGGCACCACGGAGTCGGACACCGACTCGGGGAACTGCCCGCGCACCTTGGCGAGGTACATGGGCGAGCCCTCGCCCCATTCCTCGCGCCGCTCGGCCTCCCAGATGGGCGAGACGAGCAGCGGGCGCAGCGCGTCGGGCACCTCCTCGCCCGTGAAGTTGGGCGATTCGAAGGCGTCGATGCCGATGGTGTGCCAGCCCGATCCCGGCTTGCACACCGAGGCGAAGTAGGACCCCGGGTCATCGGGGTTGCCGATGGCGAGGATGCGGCTCTCCTCGTTCGACGTGAGCGAGGACGCGGCGTCCCACAGCTCCTGCGGCACACCGGCCGCCTCGTCGATGACCACCAGCACGTAGCGCGCGTGGATGCCCTGGAAGGCCGCCTGATCGTAGTCGGCGGGCTTGCGCCCGAAGGCCACGAGTTCGGATCCCAGCCACCATTCGGTCTGGTTCACGCGCCCGGGCAGCTTGCCCTTGGCGTGCGCGCGGTTGATCTCGCGCCAGAGGATGGCGCGAACCTGCTGAAACGTCGGGGCCGTCGTGACGACGAACGCCTCGCCCGGGCGGTGCGCCGCGATCCACCACGCGCTGATGCGGGCGGCAAGGAAGCTCTTACCGGTCGAGTGCGCGCTGTGGACGGCCACGCGGCGGTGGTCGCGCACGGCGTCTGCGATCTCGCGCTGCTTCGACCACAGGTGCTCGTGCAGCGTGCCGGTGACCCAGCCCACCGGATCGGCGGGCCAATCCTCCAGCGCGACGTCGAGGGCGAGGAGCTTATGGTCGGGTAAGGCCCCGAGCGGCGATCTCCGCCTTGATGGCAGCGCGGAGGGCGGCCTTCTCGTGGTCGTCGAGGGAGTCGATGACATGGACGGGTCCGCCATCAGCGCCCGTCACCTCCTGGCGGATCGTCTCTCGGTACTTCTCGGGTCGATGTGCGCGCAGCAGCATCTCCATGAGCCGGTCACTCTGGCCGGTCATGGCGCGCTGCCATGCGGCGGCCTCGAGGGCGTCGACGGCTTCCTGCAGCGCCTCCTCCCACTGCGCCCGGAAGGCCGTGTCGCGGTCGCGCGCTTCATAGGCGCTCTGGCGCGTAATACCGGCGGCTTGGCAGGCGGCGCGCACGTTGGCGCTGTTGCGCAGGGCGGCGAGGAAGGCCGGACCCCAGACGCGCGTGCGCGTGCGCGTGCGCGCGTGAGTGTCAGGACATGTCGCGGTCAGGAAGCCTCCAGTGTGGCCTCGCGTCCGGTGAACTTTTCCCAGCGCTCCTTCGCCACCTGCACGTAGCGCGGCTCGATGTCCATCGCGTAGCAGCGGCGGCCCAGTTGTTCGGCGGCGATAATGGCCGTCCCGGACCCGACGAAGGGACCCAACACGACCTCACC
>JAJYGO010000092.1 GCA_021785115.1 Chloroflexota bacterium
CCGCCACGGCCTGGCCGATCGCGCCGACCTGGAGGCCCGTCACACCCGCGCCGCCCGGCGGGCGGCGCTCGAGGCCGACCGCGATCGCAACGTGGCCACGCTCGCGGCGATCGCCGGCGACGCGGAAGCCACCCTCACGCTGCGACAACGGCTCGGGGCGGCCGCGTCGGGGGTCGGCGGCGCCGCCGGCCCGTCCGTGGCCGCCGGCGCCGCCTTGGCGGCCGCGGCGTCCGACGCGGGGCCGGATGCGGTCGCTGCGCGGCGGGCCTCGCTCGACGCGGAGCTGGAATCGCTCCGCCAGCGCAGGCACCAGCTCGCCACCCAGCTCGGCGCGGCGGAGCAGGAGATCCGGCGCATCGAATCCGAGACCGACACCTCCGAGCTCCGGCAGCGCCGCGAGAACACGCTGGCGGCGCTCTGCGAGCTGGCCGACCGGTACCTCGTGGCCCGCCTCGCCGCCGAGCTGATCGCGGCCGCCCGCGCGCGCTTCGAACGACTGCACCGACCTGCCGTGATCGCCGCCGCCGAGCGCCACTTCGTCGACTGGACGGGCGGCGAGTTCGCCGGGCTGGTGGTGCCCTTCGGCGAACGCGTCCGCGGGGCGCTCCGCGCCGACGACGGCTCGCTGGTCCGGCCCGCGGAGCTGTCGCGGGGGACCCGTGAGCAGCTCTACCTGGCCTTCCGCTTCGGCCTCATCGAGCACTACGCGAGCCAGGCCGAGCCGCTACCCATCGTCATGGACGAGGTGCTGGTGAACTTCGACCCGGCGCGGGCCGGGCGGGTGGCACGCACGATCCGCGCGCTCGGCCAGCGCCACCAGGTGCTCTACCTGACCTGCCACGACACCGTGCCGCTGGAGCCGGACCGGGAGATCGTCCTCGGGAGCGACCTGGCACCCCGGATCGTCCGCGACGGCGTCAGCCCCGGCGGGCCACCACGTTGAGCCGCACGTAGTCCAGGAAGGGGCCCGGCAGGCGGGAGGCCACCGCGTGGACGAACGCGGCCCGGTCCTGCTCGGGCAGCAGCGCCACGTGCTCCCGCAGCACGACCGTGGCGAGGAACGTCTCGAACGATTCCCCCGCCTCGAAGCTCGTCGGCTCCGGGTGGAGCCAGGCCTGCACGTCCACGAAGCCGGCATCCGCCAGGCACCGGCGCTCGTCCTCCGGCTCCGCGTAGGTCCATCGCCCGGGTATCGGGTCACCCAGCTCGGCAACGGCCCGCACCACCGACGCGATGTTGCCCCTGCCGCCGTACTGCGCCACCAGCTGACCCCCGGGCCGCAGCACCGCCGCCAACCGCCGGAACAGCCCGGCGTGGTCGGGCACCCAGTGGAAGGTCGCCGTGGAGACGATGGCATCGACCGGCTCGTCCAGCAGCACGGGCTCCCGCAGATCCGCGCAGACGAACGAGACGCGCGACCCGAAGGGGGCGAGGCGTCGCGCGGCCTCCTCCAGCATCCGCCCGGAGCCGTCAAGCGCCACCACGTGCGCCTCCGGCAGGCGCTCCAGCAGCTGCTCGGTCACCCGCCCGCTGCCGCAGCCCGCGTCCAGCACGCGCCCGACCCCGCGCGGATCGAGGCGCGCGATGACGTCCGCGCCCCAGCGCGCCTGGGGATCGGCGACCCGGTCGTACGTCGCGGCGTCCCACTCCCTGCTCATCGCGCTACCCGCCGTGCGTGGGACCCGCCCGACGACCGGACCAGGCCGGTGCCCACTGCTCGCGGCGGATCCGCTCCACCTCCGCGGGGGCGATCTGCGGCACCGGCCGGAAGGCGAACGCCCGGAGGTACGCGTCGGCCGCGCCTTCCACCACCGACGCCGCGTTGTAGGCGTGGTCCACGGTGGGCCCGATCGCGAGCACGCCGTGGTTGCGGAGCAGGCAGGCGCTCCGGTCGCGCAGCGCCCCGGCGGTCAGCTCGGCGAGCTCGGCCGTCCCTCCCCTGGCGTACGGCGCGGTCACGATCCCGCCCCCGCATGCGGAGACCAGCCCGTGGAGGATGGGCGGGATGCCGATCCCCATGGCCGCCACGGCCATCGCGGCCGCGCTGTGCGTGTGGACGATCCCGCCCACGTCGGGCCGGCGCACGTAGGTGAGCGTGTGCAGCGGCAGCTCGCTGGTCGGGCGCAGCGTGCCGTCCACCACGCGGCCGTCCGTCCGGACGATCACCACGTCCTCCGGCCGCATCGTGTCATACGGCGTGCTCGCGGGCGTGACCGCCACCAGGTCGGGATCGTCCGGGATCCGCATGCTGATGTTGCCGGCGGTGAAGTAGACCAACCGCTCGGCCAGCAGGCGCCGCGAGAAGAGCAGGACGTGCTCCCGGGCGGCCTGCCAGCTCGCGGGACCGCTCATCGGCCGCGTTGCTCCGCGGGTCCCGTCGCGTCGTCCGGCGCCCCCGTGACGCGCCGGGTCCCCGGGCTTTCCCTGCCGGCCGCCGGCGCGCCGAACGGCGGGAACGGCGGATGCAGGACCCCGCGCTCGGTGATGAAGCCCGTGATCAGGTCGTGCGGCGTCACGTCGAAGGCGGGGTTCCAGGCCGGGACGTCCTTCGGCGCCGAGGCCCCGCCCTGCCAGGTCCGCACCTCGTCGGCGGGCCGCTCCTCGATCACGATCGCGTCGCCCGACGGCGTCGCCGGGTCGAAGGTCGACGTGGGGGCGGCGACGTAGAACGGCACCCCGGCGTGGCGGGCCGCCAGTGCGAGCGAGAAGGTTCCCACCTTGTTGGCCGTGTCGCCGTTGGCCGCGATCCGGTCGGCACCCACCACCACCGCGTCGACCCGCCCCGAGTGCAGAAGCGAGGCGGCCGCGCTGTCCACGATGAGCGTGACATCGATGCCGGCCTGCGTCAGCTCCCAGGCCGTCAGGCGGGCGCCCTGCAGGAGCGGGCGTGCCTCGCAGGCGAAGACGCGCACGGGCTCACCGGCCGCGGCCTTGGCGTACACCACGCCCAGCGCGGTCCCCCACCCGAGCGTGGCCAGGCGCCCGGTGTTGCAGTGGGTGAGGATCGTGCTCGCCGCCGGCAGCTCGACCCGGCCATGCTCGCCGATCAGGCGGCAGGCCTCGCGGTCCTCGTCGACGATGCGCTGCGCCTCCCTAAGCGCCCGCTCGCGGATCCCTTCCGGCGTGGCCTCCGCGGTGGCGGCGTCACGAACGCGCCGCACCGCCCAGGAGAGGTTCACAGCCGTGGGCCGCGCGGCACCGATCCGCTCGACAAGCGCGTCGAGCTCGGTACGCGCGGCCCCGACCGTGGCCGGGTGCGCCTCGTCGAGCCCGACCACCATCGCCAGCGCCCCGCAGCCGCCGATCGCCGGCGCGCCGCGCACGGCCAGCCGGCGGATCGCGTCGATCGCCGCCTCCACCGTGGAGAGCCGGACGACCTCGAGCCCGGCGGGCAGCCTGGTCTGGTCGATGATCTCGATCGCGCCCTCGACCCAGGCGACAGTGGGAGGGATGTGGAGATCCTGGTTCACTGCGTCGCTTGCCTCGCATCGGATGCCCGGCCCGTCGGATCAGTATGCCGCGCGCCACACCGCGCCGCTGGCCACCGGAAGGGCCGCCCCGGCGCGACCCGCGTGTTCGTTCAGGCCAGGTATCGCGCCCACAGGTAGACGGTGGAGATCACCATCGACTCCCCGACGACCACCGCGCCGTACCGGAGGAACTCGGTGAACCGGATGGGGTGTCCCGCGCGGGCGGCCATGCCGGCCACGACCACGTTCGCCGACGCCCCCACGATCGTCAGGTTGCCCCCCAGGCAGGCGCCCAGCGCCAGCGCCCACCAGAGCGGCCCGGCCGGGAGCCCGTCCGACGTGAGCCGCTGGACCACCGGGATCGCCGTGGCCGCGTAGGGGATGTTGTCGACCACGGCGGAGGCGATCGCGGAGAACCACAGCAGCGCGATCGCCGCCACGGTGACCTGCCCGGCCGTCGCCCGCGCCAGCGCATCGGCGACGCCTCCCACGATCCCGACGTGCACCACCGCTTCGACGAGCATGAAGAGCCCGACGAAGAAGAAGAGCGTGGACCACTCGACCTGCCGGAGCGCCTCGTGCGGGTCGATGCGGGCCACCAGCAACAGGACGGTCGCACCGAGCAGCGCGATCGTGGCGGCCTCCAGGCCGAGCGCGGCGTGCAGCAGGAACCCGGCCATGGTCGCGGCGATCACGATCAGCGAGATGGCGAGCAGTCGGCGGTCGTGGATCGCCTCGCTCTCGCGGAGCTCGAGGATCGCCTCCCGCTGCTCGTCCGGCACCCGGAGGTCGCCCCGGAACAGCCGCCGCAGCGTCACGATCACGACCGCCAGCACCACCAGCGTCACCGGAGCCAGGTTGACCAGGAACGCGGCGAAGTCCAGCCGTGCCGCCGACCCGATCAGGATGTTCGGCGGGTCCCCGATGAGCGTGGCCGTCCCCCCGATGTTGGAGGCGAGGATCTCGCCGACGAGGTACGGACCCGGCGGGATGCCGAGCCGCCGCGAGACGGAGAGGATCACCGGCGTGATGAGCACGACGGTGGTCACGTTGTCCAGCAGCGCGGAGAGCCCCGCCGTGATCACGGCGAAGACCACCAGCAGCCGGAAGGGATCGCCCCGCGAGAGCTTGGCCGCCCGGATCGCCAGCCACTCGAAGAAGCCGGTCCGACCGAGTGTGCCGGCGAGGACCATCATGCCGGCCAGCAGGAAGATGACGTTGAGGTCGATCGCGGCGAAGGCCTCGTGCTGGTCGATGATGCCGAGCGCGACCACCGCCAGGCCGCCGAGCAGCGCGACCAGCGTCCGGTCGACCCGCTCGCTCGCGATGAGCGCGTATGCCGCGATGAAGATGGCGGCGGCGAGCCAGGTGTGCATCAGGGGACCTCCGGGTCAGGCAGGCGCCCCGCCCGCGACCGGGTCCGCGTGAGCCTCTCCCCGATCACCCGCCCGGCCCGTCGCCGGCCGCCACCACCGGCGACGCGGGCCGCATGACCAGCGCGTTCATCGTCTCCGTGCCTCCGCGTGTGGACCCAGCGTATCGGGGGCGCGGGCCGCCGGACACGGGCCGAACGGGCCGAACGGGCGAACGAGCCGAACGGTCAGCTGGCCAACGGTCGGATCGCCAGGACGGCGTCCACCGGCAGGCCCCAGAGGGACCCTGCCGTGACGCTGCGCAGCTCCAGGCCCGCCTCTCGGATCGCCGCCTGCAGCGGGATCGCGCGGCAGTCGACCAGCGCCGGGAACAGCTCGTGGCTCGCCTCGTACAGGCGGGCCCATGCGCCCGGCGGCTCCCGGCGCGCCAGCGAGGTGACGACCAGGCGGCCGCCCGGCCGCAGCACGCGCCGGCACTCGGCCAGCACCTGCGGGATCTCCGGCGTGTCGAAGAGCTCGAGCGTGAAGCTCATCATCACCACGTCCACCGTGCCGTCCGCGTACGGCATCGCCACGGCGTCGCCCGTCTGCAGCTCGACGCGGCCGGACACCCCGGCGCTCCGCAGGCGCCGCTCGGCCTCCCGCCGCATCCCCTCCGACAGGTCGAGCCCGAGGACGTGCCCGGATGGCCCGACCGCGCGCGCCAGGGCCACCAGGTCGTGCCCGGTGCCGAACCCGACCTCCAGGACCGTCTCGCCCGACGCGATCGCCGCCATCCCGAGGGCCCGGCGTCGCGGACCGCGCTCGAACGGTTCCTCGAACACGTCGTACCAGCGGCTCAGCCGGTCGTAGCTCGCCCGTGCCTGCGCCCGGGTGCGGCGGACGCGGCTCACACTGGTCCAGGGACCGGGGCCGGCCTGCGGGATCGCGGGGCGGAACGCCAGCAGGGGGATCTGGCCGGCCGCCCGCCGGCGCGCCTCCGGGGTCCCGTCGTAACGCCAGCCGAGCAGCCGGCCCAGCACGGCGCGGACGAGCGGCGCGGGCAGGCCGCTGTGGCGCTCATAGTGCTCGATGACGGCCACCGCCTCGTCCGGCTCGAGCCGCCGCCACGCGGGGACGTATCGCGCCCGCCCGATCCGGATCTCCAGGGCGAGCCCTGCCTCGACGTTGTGGAGCCAGCCGGTCCGGCGGCCCCACCCGGCCGCCACGACCGCCTCGCCGGACGCGCCGTCGTAGTGCATGACCTCGAGCGGCGTCTCCCGCCGCCGTCCCGTGCGCCGCCCCTCGTGCACCAGCACCAGGAACCGGTGCCCCAGCAGGAATCCGAGCCTCGCCCGGTAGAGGTACGCCGGGGACGCGAGGATCCGGCGCAGCACGCCACCCGGGGGTGCGGGCTGCCGGATGGTGTCGCCGCTCGCGTCGGCCTCCGGGCTGCTCCCCTCACGGGGGCGGGCATCCTGCATCAGCCGGCCCGCACATCCCGTCGCGCGAATCCCAGGCCCCCCACGGCGGCGAGCGCCACGGCGGGCAGGAGCAGCGCCATGTAGCGCCAGGCGGCGGCGGCGTGGACCAGCGGGTCCCCGCCGAAGGCCCAGTCCCAGGGCGACACGTGGCGCCAGGGCGCGAGCGTCGCGTTCAGCGGGAAGAGCGCGACCACGAGGTATCCGGCGACGCCCGCGGCGACGGCCGCTCCGAGGGTCCACGAGGGCCGCGGGAACCAGCCCGCGATCGCGAAGGCGAGGCCCGCGTGCAGGAACGCGAGGAGCGCGCAGAGGAGCAGGGTCGCCGCCAGGTGGGACGGCGGGAGCTGGAGCCCGACCACCGCATCGAAGCCCAGCTGCGCGACCAGGATCACGATGACCACGACCGCGAGCGCCACCGCCAGGGCCGCCACGCGCGCGACCCAGAGTCGAACGCGCGAGACCGGCTGCGCCAGGTAGATCTCGAGACGCCCGGCATCCTCCTCCCCGGCGGTCTGGCCACTCGCCATGGCGACGGCGGCACCGACGAGGAGGAGCGGGATCAGGAAGTCGTACAGGTTCCCGCGCAGGAAGCCGGCCGGCGTGCCGATGTCCTGCATGCCGAGCGCCTCCACGAGGCCGTTCGGCAGCTGGTCGAGTGCCTGGCTGAGCGCCGACGAGCCCTGGAACGCCGGCCAGAAGGCGACGGTCGCGCCGATGAACAGGGCCAGGACGATCCCCCAGGCGGCGCTGGCGCGTCGCAACGAGCGCAGCGGGATCAGCACGAGCTCGAACAGCGCGGCGCTCACGATGCCTCCGCGTACAGGTCGAGGAACGTCTCCTCCAGGTCCGGCTCCTCGACGAGCAGGCTCGCCACCCGGTGGCGCGCGAGGACCGCCAGGAGTGGCTGGATGGGTCCCGACAGGACCGCGGTCAGCCGATGATCGTCGATCGTCATGTCGTCCAGACCGGAGACCCCGGCGAGCTCCGATGCCGGTGGGTCGTCGGCGAACCAGACCTCGACGCGCTGGCGCGCCCGCCCGCGCAGGTCGTCGACCGTGCCGAGCGCCACGATCCTGCCGGCGCGAAGGACTGCCACCCGGTCGGCCGCCCGCTGGACCTCGCTCAGCACGTGCGAGGAGAGGAACACGGTGGTCCCCTCGTCCCGCGCCTCGCGCACCAGGCGCAGGAACTCGTGCTGCATGAGCGGATCGAGGCCGTTGGTGGGCTCGTCGAGGACGAGCAGATCCGCCCGCGCGAGGAACGCCAGGAGCAGGGCCACCTTGCGGCGATTGCCGCTCGACAGGTCGCGCATCCGGCGCCCGAGGTCCAGGTCCAGGCGCGCCGCCAGTTCGTCGCGACGGCGGGGATCGTGCCCGCCCCGCAACCGCCCGATGCTGGCCACGAGCTCGGCGCCGGTCAGGCGCTCGGGAAGCCGCAGCTCGCCGGGCACGTATGCCACCCGCGAGCGGACAGCCACCCCGTCTGCGTGCGGGTCGAACCCCAGCACCTCGATGCTGCCGGCCGTGGGTCGCAGGAGGTCCAGGACGCACCGGATCGTCGTGGTCTTGCCGGCGCCGTTGGGCCCGAGGAAACCGAAGACCTCGCCGCGACGCACCTCGAGATCGATCCCCCGCACGGCATGCACCGGGCCGTAGTCCTTGACGAGCCCGGCGATGCGCAGCGCCGCCCCGGCCCCCGTCCCGGCCGATGTCGCTGCGGCGCCGGCGGTGCTCGTCTGCATCGTCATCGCGAGGTCGCCTCCACGGGCTCGGCTCCCCCGGGGCCGGGCCTTCGGGACGCAGGTTCACCGGCAGGATACCCGTTCCGTCCGGCGCGATCGTCTGGACCGTCAACCAGCACCTCGATGTCGCCCCGCCGGTCGATCACGGAGACGTCCGCCCGGCTGGAGCCCGCTCGTCGCTCGAAGCGCAGGTCGACCCGCCCCCCGGCGACGGCCAGGCCGGTGACCTCGACCGCGCGGACCGACGCCGGCAGCACGGGCCGGGTCACCCGCATGGGGATCGCCGGGCGCGAGCGTGTGCGCCGCAACTTCCTCTCGACCCGCAACCTGCGCGACTACCTGCGCCTGTTCAACGCCCTGCGGACCGGCGACAGCTCGCTCGTCCCGACCGGCGAGCTCGCCTGACGCGCTGCCGGGAGGGCCGGCGTTCAGCAAGGTCGCCCGCGCCGGATCCGAACGGGGCCCGGCGCCCGGCGGGCGAGGACCCGCACCACGCCGTGCGGAACGGGGCCTCGCGGAGCCGTCTCGGCGAGGTGGCGATCCAGCTCTGTGAGGTGCGTGACCGCCGCGCCGCACGCGCTCCGCCGGGGCGCCCGAGCCCGACTCGGCCGGGACCACCTTCAGTACCCGCGGCCGCGCTCCCAGGTCGTCCAGGCGAGCGAGCAGCCACCGGACGTCGTCGATCGTGAGGGGCGACACCGTGCACGGAGACGACGACGCAGCTCCCACCCCGCGGCTCCCAACCCGCGGCTCCCAACCCGCGGCTCCCAACCCGCGGCTCCCAACCCGCGGCTCCCAACCCGCGGCTCCCAACCCGCGGCTCCCAACCCGCGGCTCCCAACCCGCGGCTCCCAACCCGCAGCTTCCACCCCGCGGCTCCCAACGCGCAGCTCCCACCCCGCGGCTCGGGCCGTCGCGCCGTCTTGTGCCAAGGATGCCCGCGGGTGCGCCATCGCGGCGGCCGCCGCCGCACCTCCGGCGTACCTGGACCCCCAGCGTAGTCAGAAACCCGGCCCAGCCGCCGCGCGCCCGACAATCCTGCAGGATGTTCGCTGTGCAGAACCCAAAGCCAGCCGATCGGTCCGCATTCCTGCAGGATGTTCGCCCGGTAGAACGCTATGTCCGGTCGAAGCGCCATCGGCACCTGCGGTGGCGGGCAGGGACCCGGCCGTCGTGCGGCGCCGCCGTTCGGACGGGCACCTCCGTGATCCTCGGCCGCGACCAAGCCACTGCAACTGCAATCGCCGCCCGACATACGGTTCCACGGGTGCACGTCCTGCATGATCGGCGGTTCAGCCGCCACGTCCTGCATGATCGGCGGTTCAGCCGCGACGTCCTGCATGATCAGCGGTTCCCGCCAGCGCGGACGGCCTCATCGAGGCACAGTGGTGGGCGCCGCGCGCCGGCGGTGCGACCATGGACGGTGTCAGGCCGCACAACACCACCCGCAAGCTGCCGGCGACCGGAACGCTGCCGGCGAACCGGAACGCTGCCGGCACCCGCAAGCTGCCGGCGAACCGGAACGCGGAGGCGACCGATCGTCGGCACCAGGGCCAGGGCAAACCTCGTGTGGAGCACAGCCATGAACAGCCATCAGCCGGAACATCGCACGCCGCTCGCGCAGCGCGCCGCCTGGCGGCAGCTGCTCGCCCACGGGGACCACCTCCGCGGCCGGCACCTGCGCGACCTCTTCGCCGACGACCCGGATCGCGGGACCCGCCTGACGGCCGAGGCCGCCGGCCTGTACCTCGACTACTCGAAGCAGCGGGTGACCGACGAGACCCTGCGCCGGCTGATCGCGGTTGCCGAGAGCGCCGGCCTGCAGGCACGGATCGAGGAGATGTTCGCCGGCGAGCACATCAACATCACCGAGGACCGCGCCGTC
>JAJYGO010000500.1 GCA_021785115.1 Chloroflexota bacterium
CAGAATGCAGGCCATCCCCTGGCGCCTCGAAAGCGTGGGAGGAGAAGGCCGAGTACTGGTCCTCAAGGGCCTGGTAGAGGCGCGGCACGGTGAGGTGCCTTGGACCCGACAGGCGCGACCCTCATCCTGTCGACCCTGCCTTGCAGGGTCCCCCTCACCGTGCTTCTCGGCGCCGACCGTCGCGGCCTGCCGAATGGCCCCCCGAACGGTCAAGAGGGCACCTTGCGGTTCAGTCGGCGGCCGCAATCGTGAATGCCACCGCGGGGGGCCTTAACGCGCGCCATGCCCAGGCCGCCTCGACCGCGCCGAGCCACTGGCGAGACCGACCCGCCCGACGCGTTCCAGGGGGATGACGGATGGGCAGGCACACCTCGGCAGGCCGGCTCCTTATCGGCCTCACGATCGCGGCCGTGCTGGGCGGCTGCGCTGCCGCTGCATCTTCGCCGCCTGCGGCGACGGCCGCCAAGCCGGCGTCACCCCCGCCCGCGGCCAGCGCGCCGGCCCTGACGCCCACGGTGGCGCCGTCGGAGGCGGGCTCCCAACCGACGGCGGTCGCGTGTGGGCCGGTCGCGGTGGTCTCGGGGACGGAGAACTGCTACATCACCGAGGGCACCGTCACGACCGACGCCGATGGCAGGAGCCACAGCCGGGGCGGCACCGTCCAGTGCACCGACATCGTCAATGACGCGCGCGTCACGGGCGCCGTCACGGGGACCTGGGCCAGCGACCGCTGGGGGACCGAGAGCAGCGGTGCGCTCGTCCAATGGGGCGTCCTTCGGCTGGAGAACGAGGAAGGGGCCTGGGAGGGCCGCTACACGGGCGTCTACTCGAGCGACCGCGGCGACACCATCGTCTTCTGGTGGACGGGGACCGGTGGGTACGCTGGCCTCACCTACTTCGAGCTGGTCACGGGGTCCGGGCCCTGGGTGCTCCAGGGCCAGATCTTCCCCGGCACCCCTCCCGCGCCGTAAGACGTGCTGGACCTGCAGCCACGCGTGGGTCGCGCCGTCGTTCTCGTGCCTCTGTGGCGCGCCAGAGGTCCGGCAGCCCCCGTTGGCGGTGCTGGTGGGGGCTGCACTCGTGTCGGCGGGATTGTCAGACCTTTCCCCGGTACTGATCCGCGGCCATCCCGGCGCACCGGTCGCGGAAGCGGGGAACCCGAGGCTTGCTTCGGGCTCTCGCGCATGCGATGACGCTGGAACTGCGTCAGGGGGCGACGGTGACCTGCGCCCAGCCGACGAACGGGACACCGAACAGCTGGCCGTCGAGGAGATTCTCGCGCTGGGTGCCGTACGACGAGGGCACCGTGATGGACGGAGAGAACCCACCTAGACCGTTCAAGACGACGCCAGTGATGACAAGATTGCCCCCGCCCGACGTCCAGGTGACGTCGCCCGAGTCGGGGATCGCGCCGGCCGGGCCGCAGCCTGCCCCGGTGTGCCCGCAGTCGGAGCCGGTGTAGGTGCCCGTGCCGTCCGAGCTGAGCTCGATCCAGAGCCAGGCCCCGCCGACGCCGTACTGCGCGCCGATGCTGTTGGCCGAGATCTCGACCTGGTAGACGGCGGTATTGCCGTAGTCGGCGGCGGCCACGCCCGGCCACGCCATCACCAACCCGCCCGCGAGGCTGCCCGCCATCACTCCGGCGAGCGCCAGCCTCCGCACCCGAGAACCCATCGCGTGCCCCCCTCGGCGCGCACAGGGCCGCCACCCCAGGAGTCGGTCTCGCCATTGGCCCAGCCCGCGTCGGCGACCGGTCGAGGGACGCGGGGCTGGAGGGCCGATACCCATGCCCCCCAGGAGACGCGACGATGGCATCCCAGCATCTGGCGCTGCCACTACCCCGGCAAGTCAGTGCTGCCGCTTGACCGAACGCGCACCATCCGGTACCCACGACATCGTTGACGTGCTTTTCGCCGATAGCGTCTGGACCGGGAGCGGGCTTGTGATCGGGGAAGCTACTGCGGGCTGCGCGCTTCGGGAGCCGCATCGGTGCGGTCAAACGTCGCGACGATCTCTCCTCGCCGGTGTTCGTCGATCCACTCGCCCAGGCCCGCCCCGCTGCCGAGCACGAGCAGGAGGTCGACGAGCGCCGCGGCGAGGAACAGGACGCGCCATATCGTGCCGCTCTTGCCCGGTCGTCGCACCACCGAGCGGCTGGAGTATCCGTGCTCAGCGAGCGCCTGTGCCTCGCTCGCCAGGAGCGCCTCACCCTCGGTGTCGGGCGGATAGCGCCGGATCACGGTCGTCGCGGCACCGTCGGCGATCGCGCGCGCAAGATCGACAGAGAGTGGTTTGCCGCGGGCCGCTGACGGCGCCGTCACTGCGAGCGTCTCCCCGCGGCGCCAGGCGACCACGCGGCCGACGCCGATGGCGGTGCCATGCCCGGCCAGGAGGGGGACGCTGGACCACGCGCATAGGCAGGCGACTCCGGTAACCAGGTCCACCAACGTGATACCTGTCGCCCCGCGGTCAAGCCTGGCGACTGTCAGCACAATCAGCGCGACGGGCAACGCAAGGACGCCGCCGATCAGGGCGCCACGCGGGGTCGTACGACTCGGCGCGATCGCCGACAGCAGCCCGGTCACGAAGCTGCCACCGGCAAGCAGCGCCACGGCCCAGACCACTTGGTCCATAAGAACGGCGAGCAGCGCGGCTCCCGCCGAGAGAAGCACGCCGATGGTGGGGAGAGCAGAAGACCAGTCAACCGTCGGCTTGGCGACGCTCTCGGTGACCAACGCCGCGGCCGGCGCTCGGAGGGGCCCGCCGGCTGCGACACCGAGGTGCCGGACGAGCGAGAGTCCATCGACAGCGAGGCCGCCGAGCACCATGCCGATCCCCAGTGGCGGGGCGGCCAGGATGAACATCACTGCCCCGGTCAGGGCGCCAACCAGTGGCCACATGGCCGGCTCGCCGGCCGCGGGGAGGAAGCCGAGCGCAGCCGCCACCGCCGCGGCGATTCCACAGACAAGGCACGCAGCCGCCAGCCCGGCGACCACTGGCGTCCAGGATCGCCGTCCGCCGCTCGCGAGCGACATGGCGATGCCCAGCGCGCAGAACCCCGTCAGCCAGAGCACTGCTGGCAGCAGGGACTGTGGAGCCTGCAGGCTCGCGAGGACGGCGATCGCCACGACGGCGACGATCCCGAGCGCCGATCCAGCAATGGCCCGTCGGTCCCCCATGGTGATCGTGCGTCGACCGGAGGGTCCGCGGCTGCCCAGTACCATCTAGTGCGCCTGCCCCCGGACGGATCCACGGGTCGTTTCGCCACTGGCTCGGCGCGGTCTCGGCGGCCTTGGGGCTGGTGCACGCCCCGCGGGTGGCTCTCGCGCCAGCGCACCGTGTCCGTCATGAGCCAAGCGCCGCCCGCCCGCCGCCGCGCTTCCGGGTCCCCCGCGGTTGCGTCGCGCTCCGTGAGCCACGAGCGCGGCCACCATCAGGAGTGGCCCCAGGTCCGAAGAAACATGCCGGCGTACGGCACGTTCGGACCGTAGACGCACATTGACGCCAGCGCGCTCTTGGAGGCGGGCACCCGGGCTGTTCCGTTCTGGTCCCACTGGAACACCATGGTAAGTACCGAGTACTCGTCGGTCATTTGATCGACGGTGAAGTAGTGGCGGTACTCCCAGCCAAACATCCCGTAGAGCACCGTCGGCTGGGCCGGGTTGATCGTGTCCACCATCTGGCCGCCGTACACCATGACCGGCCTGCCGTCGCCGTTGACGTCGAAGTAGAGCAGCGCGTTGCCGGGATAGAGCGGTGCGCTGCGATCCACGGTGAAGCTGAAGGTTCCGTCCTCCGTGAATTCAGGCGGGATGGCCGTGTGGCAGCCGAACGTGTGGAGCCCTTCCGTCCAGTAGCCGGCGGGCAGCTGGATCGTCAGGGAGGTGGCCTTGTAGGAGGCGCACCACGAGGCGTTGTCACCAATCGCCGTGACGCCTGCCGGAGCCAGAAACGTCCACGCGAACAGGACCGCTGCGGCAAAGGGGACCCGCCGCTTCATGGGAACTCCCTCCGCTGCGGACGGGTCGGTCTCGCCAGTGGCTCGGCGCGGTCGAGGCGGCCTGGGCATGGCCGCGCGTCAACGCCCCCCGTGTACGGGGCAAGCATCGGGCTGCTTGATGCCGGTGCAAGAGCCGAAGGACCCGAAGGTCAAGCGCTCCGTCAAGCACTGGCCGCCCGGACGGGAGGCCCCGACGGGCGCCGGCTCGCGGTTGCACGAGCGCCAGCGCGGCTGCCGCGTCCACGTGGAGCGGGGTGCGGACAGCTTGCCCTGGCGTATCCTCGCAGCCAGCTGGCCAACCGGGTGGAGCGGCGTCTCCCAAGGCTGCGAGGCCACATGGGGCACAACAGTCACTCCAGCGCGCAAACCGCTGCGCAAGTGGGATGAACTGGTGACAGGTTGGTCGGGGCGCCTGGGACAGCCCCGCGACCACCGACCTTCCGATCACGATGCGGCTGGCCGAGCCGCCGGAGCCTTTCGACTGGCTCCGAAGCGCATGACGCGCCGGCCCCGCTGCCCAGCCGAGCGCGCCACGGACCGTGAGGTCGGCGGGGTTGCAGCCGTGCTGGTTGCCGGGTCGGAGAAAGCGGCTGCCCACCGACTCGGCCTGTTCCACTCGACCGCACAGCCCTGCAGCGGGATCGACCCCGGCATCTGACCTACCCCGACGATGTCTGCCACCTGCCTGAAAGAGGACGGCGCGGGCAAGGTCCGGATGTCGAGCGACCTCGACCGCCCACGAACGGCGGCTACGACGCGCCGATCGCTCCGGCTATATAAGATCGTTCAACGCCGCCTCGGCGCGGAGGAGCGCGCGGTGCCGGTCGGCGAGCGCGCTGCGGCCGCCGATCGCCAGCAGGACCAGCGCGTCGGCCTCCTGGGCGAATCCCACGGCGTCGGCGTCCGCGCGCACCAGCCGGTCGATCGCGCCCGCAAGCGAGCGTGCCAGCTCGTCGCCAACGCGGTGCAGTGCCGCGCGCTGCAAGCGAACGGTCTGCGCGGCCTCCCGGAGCAGGCTGTCCTCGCTCCGCTCCGCCTGGGCCAAGAGCTGGTCGAGGCGCGCCCCCGCCTCGCTCTCGGCGATACGGCGCGTCTCGCGTAGCGACTCCATGCCCCGGGCAGCCTCGCCGGCGCGGCAGCGCGCGTCCACGTAGCGCTGCCGCGCATCCATCGCCCGACCCCCGAAGGTGGGACTCGCGATCCCTGGGCTACGAGAGCGCGCCGCAGACGTCGGTGAGCAGCTGCGGATGCCCCTTGAAGCTGGTGAAGGTGAAGCTCCCGTCGCCGGCGAACTCCTCGGTGACGACCGCGGGTCCCGCCGTCATCACCACGTTGGACGGGAACCCATAGTCAGTGAGGTTCGGCGCCCAGAACAGTGCACGCCCGAGGAAGGTGCCGATGGCAGTCGTGCCGTCGGGGAGGAACGTGAACGTCCCCGGTCCTCCGGCGTTCACCACGACGGTCTTCGAAGTGTCGACGTTCGTCGCGGCGAGCATGAGTGACCCGGTCACGGTCAGCACCGTCGAGCCGTCGGGCAGGCTGGTGGACGTTGCGTACTCGCGGTCGGCCAGAACGTCCATGTGGACCGTGAAGTCGCAATAGGTACCGCCTGGCAGGTCGAACGGCCCTGCCGGCAGGAAGGCGCGGTGCGGGTCGCTGTTGGCGGCCGCCGGCGACGCCGCGAGCAGCAGCACCGCCACGGCCAGGGCGACCCCATAGAACCCGGTCAGCCTTCGACGCATGGCTCCTCCCTCGCCCCGTCGCATTCCGGCGAACGGAGCACAGCGCGCGAGGCGGTCTCGCCAGTGGCTCGGCGCGGCCCGGGCGGCCGAGGTGTGGGCCGCGTGTCGACGCCCTCGCGGAAGCGACGCTACGGCCCGGGGACGAGCGAGACATCGTGCGGAATCCATAGAGGCGGCGGCGGGCGTGTTCATTTCTTCGGACGCCCCCGTCGCAGCCTGAGCTCGGCCGGCACGGATGGCGTGAGCCGCTTCAAGAGCTGGGGTAGGGCGGTCGGGGGGCGCGATAATAGGGCGTGGCCAAGCGGGTCGCCAGCCCGGTCTTCGTCGGTCGCCAGGATGAGCTCGACCGGCTGACCGCGGCGCTTGACGAGGCGGCGGGGGGCCGCTTCAGGGTGGTCCTCGTGGGAGGCGAGGCCGGCATCGGGAAGTCCCGGCTGGTGACCGAGTTCTCCGCCCGCGCGAGTGCCACCGGTGCGCGGGTCCTCGACGGTGCCTGTGTGCCCCTTGGTGAGAGCAGCGTTCCCTATGGGCCCATCGTCGAAGCGCTCCGCCGGTTCATCCGGAGCGCGGAGCGAGGAGAACGCGATGGCGTCCTCGGTCCAGCGATGGGCGAGCTCGGCCGCCTGCTGCCCGAGCTGGCCGAGACGCCCGACCCGGGGCTGCGATCGGCCCCGGCATGGGCGCGTGGGCGCTTCTTCGAGGCCCTGATCGGGGTCCTCGAGCGCCTTGCAGCCCGGGCGCCCCTGCTCCTGGCGGTAGAGGACCTGCACTGGGCCGACCGGGCGACCCTCGACCTGCTCGCGTTCCTCGTGCGGAACTTGCGAGACGAGCGCCTCCTGCTCCTCGGCAGCTACCGCACGGACGACGTCCACCGACCGCAGCCGGTGGCGGCCTTCCTGGCGGAGCTCGAACGCCTAGAGCGGGCGGAGCGCGTCGAGCTGGTCCCGTTCGACCGGGCCGAAGTCGGCCGGCAGGTGGCCGCGATCCTGGGCCGCGAACCAGACCCGACCATCGTGGCGACGATCCATGCCCGCACTGGGGGCAACCCGTTCTTCGTCGAGGAGCTCCTGGCCCTGGGCGACCCGACGATCTCGCTCCCCGCGTCGCTGCGTGAGGTCCTGCTGGCCCGGGTCGAGGCGCTGGCCGAACCGACGCGAGCGCTGCTGCAGGCAGCCTCGGTCGCCGGGAGCCACGTGGACGCTCCGACCCTGGCTCGCGCGCGGGGCGTCCCACCAGACGCCCTGACCCCGATGTTCCGCGACGCGGTGGCCCACGGCATCCTCGTCCCGCTCGGCGGGACTGCCGAGCGCTTCGCCTTCCACCACGAGCTGCTCCGCGAGGCCATCTACGACGACCTGCTGCCCGGCGAACGCGCGCGCCTTCACGCGCGGATCGCGGAAGCGCTCGAGGCCTCCTCGAACGGCCGGGATCCGGCGCTGGCCGCCGGACTCGCTCACCATTGGATGATGGCCGGCGAGCTTCCCCGCGCCCTCGCCGCCTCGGTCCAGGCCGGCCTGGCGGCCACGCAGTCCTTCGCCCCGGCCGACGCGCAGGCCCAGTTCGAGCATGCCATCGAGCTGTGGCCGTGGGTCCCGGACGCCGCCGGCCTGACCTCGCTCGATCGGCCCGGGCTGATGCGGCTCGCCGGAGAGGCGGCCGGTGCCGCGGGGGCCTATGATCGCGCCGCAGCGCAGCTGCGTGCGGCCGTCCGGACGGTGGACGCCGAAGCCGAGCCGATCCGGGCCGGCCTGCTGTACGACCAGCTCGGCTACCTTGCCCTGCTGGCGGGTGGTGACGCTGAGTCACTGGCGGCCCATCGCGAGGCCGTCCGGTTGGTGCCGGCCGAGCCTCCGACAGCGGCTCGGGCCCGCGTCCTCGCGGGCTACGCGCGCCGTCTGATGCTTGACCGCTTGGCGGGCGAAGGCGCGGAGATGGCCGCTCGGGCGATCGAGATCGCCCGGGCGGTGGAGGCGCGCGACATCGAGGCCGACGCACTTGCCACCCTGGGTCCCGCCCAAGCCCAGCCCGGAGATGCGGATGTCGCGGCGGCGACGCTCCAGCGGGCCCGCGACCTTGCCCTCTCGACCGGGGACGTGCCCGCGACCGCGCGTGCCTGGAACAACCTGGCCAGCATCCTCGAGGGAGAGGACTGCGTGCGGGAAGCCCTGGCGGCGGCCGCCTGGGAGGACGCGCACGGACTGGAGCGCTCGACCGCCCCGCTGACCCGCTTCATCGCCGCGTTCGCGCTCTACCAGCTGGGGCGCTGGGAGGAGGCCAGGGAGGTGGTTGCCCAAGCCGAGCGGGGCCGACCCGAGGGAGGTGCCGCAGTTCTCTTGGAGATCGGCCACGCGCAGCTCGAGATCGGCCGCGGCGAGTTCGAGCGGGCGGCGCACCGCCTCGATCGGATCGACCCGTCTGCGGGTCGAGGCGTCCGGCTCGACGCCGAACTGCTGGCCGCGCACGCCCTGGCCTCGTTGCGGCTCGCCAGCGGCGAGCTGGCCGGCGCTCGGGCGGCGGCCGATGCGGTCCTCACCCGGTGGGGCGACCTCACGCTGCGCGATCGCTCCTTCCACTGCACGATCCTCGCCACCGCGCTCGGCATCGAGGCGGACCTCGCCAGCCTCTCACGGAGGCGGCGGGGCAGCTCGGGGCTGGCGGCGGCACTGCAGAGCGGACGCGCTACGCTCGCGCGCGCCGAAACGCTGGCCCGCGAGCTGGCCGGACACCACGCGACGCGGTGGCGACGGCATCGCGCAGTGCTCGCGCTGTGCCAGGCGGAGTCGGCGCGTCTCGAGCAGGCGGCCAGCGAGCGCCTGTGGTGTGACGCCGCCGCGGCCTGCCTGGCTGCCGGCCAACTCTCCCTGCGCCCGTACGCCCTGCTCCGGGAGGCGGAGGCCATCCTCGCGGACGGGGGGAGGCGCCAGGAGGCGCCGCCGATCCTCCAAGAGGCGCACCGGGCGGCCTCCGAGATGGGCGCCGCTCCGCTGGTCGCGCAGATCGGGTCGCTGGCGCGCCGGGCGAGGATCGACGTCGGCAGGACCGCGGAGGCAGACCGCCCTGGCGAGGTCGGCCTGGGGGGCGAGCCCGGAGGCACCAGCGACCTCGGGCTGGCCGCCGCCGAACCGGGCGGTGCCCGCAACCCCGTCTTCTTCAGCCTGACGCCGCGCGAACGGGAGGTGCTCGGCCTGCTTGCCGCCGGTCGGACCAACCGGCAGATCGCGCAGAGCCTCTTCATCGCGCCGCGCACGGCCGGTGTCCACGTGTCGAACGTTCTGGGCAAGCTCGGGGTGACGAGCCGGACGGAGGCCGCGACGCTTGCCGTGCGCTTGGGCTGCGTGGAGGGCGCGGCCGGACGCGTGGATCCCGGTGAGCAGCAACGCTGGGTGCGCGTCGCGAAGAACAGAGAGGAGCGGTGAGAAAGGGAGGCACAGGAGGAGGAGGAGGAGGACGACCGTGACGACACGACGACGGCGAGTACGGCGACGCATATTGAGCGGATCAAGGCCACCTACGACAAGACCGTGGCCTGGCGCTGCCCCGAGGATCCCGATGAACACCCTCCGCGCCCTCCTCCACGGCCGCGGTGAGGGCCACGCACTGAACCGACCCACCCTCGTCGCGGCCGCGATCGAGCAGGCCCAAACGCAGCTGCGCACGGGACAGGCCGAGCAGGAGACCGTGCGCACAGCCCGCCAGACCGAGGCGGCTGACCTGCGTCGGCGCATCGAACGCTACTACGCCGCCTTCGAGACCGGCGAGCTCGACCCCAAGCAGGTGCGGGAGCGGGTGGGCGCGCTGCAGGCCCGCCTCGACGAGCTGGAGGCGGAGCTGGCGCCTCCGGCGCAACCGATCGTGCCTGCCGCCCTGGTCGACGCCGCAGAGATCTCCTGGGTGTTGAGCGAGGCGCTCGCCCTGGTGCTGCGGATCGTCCCGGCGCCGCGCGCCAAGGCGCTGCTGCGCCTCCTCATCGAGGAGATCCGGGTCGTGTCGCCCACCGACATTCGGCCCGCGTACCGGGTGCCGCTGGGCGTTCGCACACCGACTGAACTGGTGAGCCGGGAGAGACTCGAACTCTCAACCCGCTGCTTAAGAGGCAGCTGCTCTACCGTTGAGCTACCGGCCCACGCCCGGGGAGTGTAGCGCACGGGGCGGTCATCGCGTCGTGCAGGCGCTC
>JAJYGO010000495.1 GCA_021785115.1 Chloroflexota bacterium
CGATCTACCTATTCGAGTGGCGAGTACAAGACGCTCAACCCGGTACGTGAACAGGTCGTGCAGATCGCTCAGACCGCGCCCGACCTACGCGACGTGTTCCTTTGCCATGCGTGGGACGATCGCAAGGGCGCCGCTCTCGACCTTTACAACCTCTTGGTTGACCTTGACGTGAGGGTCTGGTTCAGCGAGAAGGACGTGCCGCTGGGCACGCCGTTGCTCCGCCAGATCGACAAGGGGCTTGCGAAGTCGCGGGCTGGCATCGTGCTGGTGACCCCGGCGCTGCTCAATAGCCTCAAGTCGGAGGGCATCGCGGACAAGGAGCTGTCGGTTCTACTCGCAACCGACCGAGTCATCCCGGTCGCGCACGGAACAACGTTCGAGGCGTTGCGGGAGGTGAGCCCGATGCTGGCCTCGCGCTCGGGGTTGAGCACTGCCGAGTCGTCGCTGGAGGACGTGGCCACCAAGATCGCGGACGTGGCGCTGCTCGACTGAGGGTCCGTAAGGCGGCGCATCGGCCATGGTGCCCGCGCACGCACTGGGGCCAGATGACCAACGACGAGAAGATCGCGCTATTCCTTGAGCGAGCGGAGATTCTGCGTTCATCGACCGCTGTCCCGACGATCGACGCCACGGCCATCCACATGGACTTCACTTCGGGCGGCGAGCCGGTCACCACGCTGACGGCTCCGGACGACGAATCCACCATCGCGTACTTCACGCGCATCCGCGCGTTCGACACGCCGAAGACGCCCCTATATGTGCCCGACTACCTCCCCTTGCTCGAGGCGGGAGCGACGCCGCGGAGGTGCGATCTAGTTGCGTTCCTGCGGCGCGCCCATGCTGATCTTGGTCGCGAGGGCCACGACCGACCCGGCCAGATCCTGGGCGCCGGCGCCACACCCCGCGACGTGTGGGAGCTTTGGACGTACTCGCACCTCGTCCACACCGATGCCGACAAGAGAGCGAAATGGGCGGCTCTGCCGCCCTTCCAGCAAGCGTTCGCGAAGTTCGCGGCGTATCGGTACGCCGGCGATCTTTACCACCTCGTGACGGTCGTGGAGGCGATGCTCCGCGATCGCGACCTCGACGATCGGGGGGTTCACACCCAGCTGCTCACCGTCCGACCAGAAATTAGAGGCATGGTTCCGCATTTCGAGGCAGCCAAGGTGCGCCTCCGGACCGCCTAGCCCCGGACGCCGCGCCGCCGGGCGGGAGCATCATCGGCACCAGGAGGAGGGGGACGTGTCGGGACGGCGACCCCGCCGCTCCACTTCGTCCTCTCTTCGGAGCGGTCTCCGCGCTGGTCCTCGCGAACGTGCACTTCCGTCGGCGGTCGCGGCATCCCTTTCGGTGCGGCCGATTGGAGAAGGCGCGTTCTGGTGACGCTAGACTCCGTTCTAAGCGGGGAGACTCTCGCGACATGCTGCGACGGCGCCCGCCGAGGCACGAGAGGTACGGACCGTGGCAGGAGACAACGACCGGGACGTCGTTCCTACCGGTGACGGCCGGTGGGCCGTCCGGAAGCCCGACGCCGACCGCGCCAGCGGCGTGTTCGATCGGCAGTCGGACGCGATTGCTCGCGGTCGCGAGATCGTCGGCCATGCGGGCGGCGGCGAGCTCCGCATCCATGGACGCGACGGGCGTATCCGCGACTCGGACACCATTCCGCCCGGGCACGACCCGTTCCCTCCGCGCGACACGAGGTAGCTGGCGCCTGGCCGATCCCGAATTGGCCCGCGGTCCTTCGCCGAGATGACCCAGAACGACGACCATGGGACGCTGCCAACGTGCGCCGCCCGGTTGCTTGTACGTCTCGAGGGTCTCGAAGGCCTCAGCGACCACGGCGACACGATGCACATGCAGCACGTTGATCATGCGCGACGGGCGCGCCAGCTCGCCGACCATCTCCGAGCGGTCCTCGCGCTCAGCGACGCGGGTCGCTACCCGAGCGCGCTCGTCGTCGTGCGCGCGGCGCTTGAGCACCACCTGATGGACCGCCTCATCTTTCTCGCGAACCGGTATGTGGTGACGTACACGGGCGTGAAGAAGGCGGACGTTGCAGCGTGGGAGGCCAAGCTCCACGCGGCGCAGGCGGGCGGTCAATCCGACATCGCGACGTGGTGGTGGGACGAGTCTGGAATGAACGTGGTCCGCCGCGGCTTGCACAGCGCACGGTCCAAGAAGGGCCGCGGCCAGACCATCTCGCCGTACTACTTCCGTGTCGGCGACTATGACCCGTTCACCGGCGGGAGCAAGCATGCTGGCGAGCTGGCGCGTCCGTTCTGGACCAAGGCCGATCGCGAAGAGTGGGCGGCAGAAGCAGCTACCGCGTGGAAGACGCTATTCGTCCACCGCAGGGTCCTGCAGGCATTGCGCGTCAACCGCCTGCTGCCGAGCGCTGAGGCCGTTCAAGTTGACGTCCACTACGGCTTCCTGAGCGGCTTCGCTCACCCGTCCAAGCGAGGGTACGAGGCCATCTACGGGCGCGGCTCGCCGGATCGCACTGGGTCATTTGACCACTATGCGAGCGAGCTGGCACTCCTGTACGTGACCACGATCGCCGCGGCGGAGCTCGACATCTTCGCAAGAATGGCGCGGCGCCCGCCGCGCCTGCATCTGAGCGCCTGGACCGCCGTCGAGGCGGAGGTGAAGGAGTCGCGCCTCGCGTCGTCCTACTTCTGGTTCCTCGGCGGCGAGCCGACAACGTTCGACCGGATCGATACCGTCCATACACCCGCGAGTCGGATGAAGCCGAAGTGGGGTCGACCGCGCACGGATCCTGCCACGATCGGCGCTGCTCGCGTCAGGTACTACGCGGACCCTCTCGACCGCCTCGTGAAGCTCCACTCCAGCTATCGCGAGATCTCCACAGGCCTTGCCTACCGTTCGCCGTTCGAGAGGTCCGACGCGCGCCTTCGCTGATGAATAGCGCCGGCGCGCCGAGGGGCCGCGAATTGGCGCACGACACCCGCGTCTCCAGTGGGCGCTCTCGGTCGGTGGCATGGGCAGCCCGCAACCGCCGCAGGTGACTCCGCTGTTACTCGTTCAGGATCGGCTCGGAATCCACGCGTTCACATGTGTGTCATGGCGGCCGATCAGGCCGACGCCCGCTCGGAGAACGGTCGGAGGCGAGATGACATGGTTATTGTCGTCGCGACTCCTCTCGCCCCGACCATTTACGGATATTCCGAACTCCTCCGGCAGCGCGGCTGCCAGCCCGTGGCGCACGGCATGCTCCGAGAGCTGCACGGTGGCCTCCTGGAGCCCGAGCACCTCGATCCGGTCGAACAGGGCATCGGCGGTGAGCTGCCTCCCCGTACCGCCGGACGCCTTGCGCCAGGTGATGGGTAGCTCCTGCAGGTACGCCACCGCCACGTGCGCGGGCACGGCATCGGCGCTCCGCGGCTGCTTGGCGGCGGCCTCTTCCCCGTCGAGCCGGCGCATCTCGGCGTCGAGCACGGCGGCGTCCCGGTCCCGGAGGTAGCGCGCCATGGCTCTGTCGCGCTCGCGGCGGATCCGATCCAGTGCCGCCTGGTCGGGGCCCAGTTCCGTCCGGGCCGATGCGCCGACGACACCGGCCAGGGTGCCGGCCCCAAGCGAGGCGCGGTCGAGGACCGCCTCCACCACCTGCTCGTAGAGCTCCATCCGGTAGGCGTGGCCGTTCCACCGCCCGCGACCGCGGGGCCCCGCGGGCCGGGCCGCGACGAACGCGGAGCAGGGCTCGCGGTGGCGGTAGTAGCCGGTGTCGCCGGTGAGCCGCGCCCCGCACGACGCGCAATGGAGCGCGCTCAGGGCGTAGGGCCGGCGCGGATCGGCCGGGTGCCCGGTCTTGGTGGCGCGGCGATCGCGCACCCCGCGGGCCTGCTCCCACAGCGCGACCGGGACGAGGGGCGGCCAATGGGCCGGACCCCCGTCGCGCAGGCGTCCCACGTACAGCGGCGACGTGAGGATGCCGCGCACGGTGAAGAGGGGGAGCCCCACCGAGCGCGCGATCTCGCGATCCGGGAGCCCGCTCGCCGCCAGCTCGTACACCCGCCGGACGGTGGCCGCGGACGCGGGATCGGGCTCCAGCAGCTTCGCCTCGTTCCGCGTGAACCCGAAGGGCGGGTGACCGCCTGGGTCACGCTGGGTCGTGCGCTTCGAGGCGTAACCTTCCGCGATCCGCCGGGAGAGCCGGCGCGAGTAGCGTTCGGCGTCCTTCGCCTCCTCCACGAGCTGGTCCCAGTGGCGCTCGCAGGAGGAGAGGATCTCCTCGTCGCAGAAGTAGACCGCAACACCCGCGGGGTGGAGCTGGTCTTCGAGGAGGTTGAGCGTCTGGCGGAGGTTGCGTTGCCAGCGGGACACGTACCCGACGAGGAGCACGTCGAACTCCCGGCGCTGCGCCGCGGCCAGCATGGCGGCCATCTCGGAGGATCGATACACCGTCCGCCCCGAATGCGCGGCGCGCCAGTCGAGGCCCGTGTCGAGGAGCCCGAGCCTGCCGGAGGCGCGAGCCTGCAGTTCCGCCTGCGCCTCCGGACCGTACCGGTCGAACTGGCCAGTCGTGCTCTCGCGGACCCAGCGCGCCGCCCGGAGGCCGCGCAACGCTTCAACTGCGCCGGGGAGCTGTCGCATCCCGTCTGCCCTCCACCACCGCCAGCCGCGTCCGTTGCGCGGCCCGCTCCCGTTGCTCCGCCGCCCAGCGGTCCCGCACGAGCTGCGCCAGCCCGACCACCAACGGATCCATGGACGGAGTGTTGCTCGCGTCCGGGCCCGAGTCCAGTGGGTTCCGAGGTCGGGTGATGTGCACCAGGAGGGGAACCGGTGAGGGCCCGCCGCGCGCGGGCGACATCCCGGTGTCGACCCCGTCGCTCGGCCCGACCGCCTCCGGCGTCTCCGAACCCGAGTCGGCCGGCTCCGGTGGAGCGTGCCGGCGGGGCGCGCGATGCTGTCGCGGTCCGCGACCGTCCGTCCCCGACCACCCGGCTCCGTCACCGGTCACGCCCCGGGTGGCAGGTCGGGATGGTGGCCGGCGATGATCCGGGCTACCCGGCGACGCGTCGAGGGTCCGGGCGGTCTCAGCCACGGCGCCGCCTCCGTCGCGGTGTCCGGGACGGTGGCCGCGGTCGCGGAGGAGCCGCGTGTCGTCGGGACCGTGCCGGTGATGCGTCGCGGCGGGCGCCGGCGACGGGGGCCGCTCCCCGGCCCGGGCCGAGCTTCGTGCGGGCCCGGGCGATGGCGGCGGCCGCGATGTCCGACCCGATCACCGTCGCGCCGCGCTCGTGTGCGCCGACGAGGAGGGCCCCCGAGCCGCAGAAGGGATCGAGCACGACATCGCCGCGCCCGACGCCGGCGATGGCGGCGAGCTTGCGCCCGAGTCCCTCCGGCTTCTCGGTCGGGTAGCGCCCCGCGGTACCCGGGCCCACCGCGGGCACGGCGACCAGATCGACGCCGGCGAGGGTCCGGGACCCGGGCAGCAGGCCCACCAGGATGAACTCGGTCTGGTGACGCAGGCCGGCCCCGAGACCGGGATACCGGCGGTCCCAGGTGATCGTGCGCCCGCGGGTGAAGCCGGCACGTTCCATCGCGGTGAGCGCCTCGCGGAGGCCGTCGCCGTTCGTCATCACGAAGGCGACCCCGTCGGAGCGCATGCGCCGCCGTGCCGTCGCCAGGATGCGCCCGATCTCCGCCCAGCTGAGCCCGCCCCGGAACCAGCGGCGCAGGTGGCCACTCCCGGAGCGGCGATCGACGCTGGTGTACGGCGGGTCGGTGATGAGGACGCTGACGGAACCCGCCGGCAGGGCCGCGAGCGCCTGCTGCGCGGGCATCCGGTACAGGCGCACCCGCCCCGCGGGGGCCGCCGGGGTGACAGCGCGGGAGGACGGCGGAGTCGGCCGCCGCGGACCCCCCGAGGATCCCCGTCGCCGCGACGGAGGCTTCGACCCGCTCATCGCGCGTCGTCCTCGGTCGGCTCGGGCTCGTACAGGGGGTCGGTGGTGAGGTCGGGGTAGGGGGTGCCGTCCCAGCGGAGCAGCTCGGGCGGCGGCACCGCAAGGGATCGCACCAACACCGCCACGGCCGTCACGCGCCGCCGGGCCCGGCCGGCCGCGTGGAACGCCGCCCATTCCGCGTCCGAGGCCGACGGCGCCGGCGCGTGTCGCAGCGGCGGCAGCGGCGAAGGGATGGAGGGGTGGGGTGTCTCCGTGCTCGGCTCGCGCCGGTTGCGGAGGGGCATCGTCGAAGGCGCCATCGCGCGTCCCTATGCCCCCGCCGGGGTAGACGGCGGGGGGTCCCAGCCATACCGACCACTCGGCAGCCGGTGCGCCTCCAGGCGCGGGCGGATGCCCGGCGCGAGCCAGTCGTCCTCGCACGTCACGGCGCCGCACTTTGGACAGATCCGGGGCACGTGATAGACCGCGAACCCGAAGCCTGGGATGCGCAGCTCGTCCGCGCTCTCCGGGTCATCCTCAGCGACCTGAACCCGGTACAGGGACCCGAAGCCCGACACGATCTTCAGGTGTCGCGTCGCCCACAGGTACTCACCGATGCGCGCGGGATCCCCGGAGTCGACGATGCCGTGGGGCTTGCCGACGTACTTCAGGACCTCGCGGATGACCACCTGTCGCTCTGCTGGGTCGTCGGCGGGGAGCGCCTCGACCCACACCGACCAGGCGCCGGTACAGCGCGCGCTGCGACCGTGGCGGCAGCCCTTTGTCCGGCAGGTGATGGCCTGCCAGGTGTCGCGCATCTCGGCCCAGCCCATCCAGGGGGCGTCGAGGAGCGCATGGAGGTGGGGATGCCAGGAACCGTCGCGCGCCTCGGACCACGTGAGATCGATGGCCGCGGCGCCGCCAGCGACTGGCGCGTGGCGGAAGTCCGGGCAGTTCCGGTCGCGGCGATGGTCGGCGTGAGGGCACACCGCGGGACACCCGCGGGCGTGCGACTCCTGCGGTGGATGCGCAGGGCAGCGACTGCGATGGCGTCCCGTCCGTGTCGCGCAGCCCGGGTCACAGCCGGGGGCATGACCACCCCCAACGCGGGCACGACAGTCGGCGACGCAGCGCGGCGCCCGGCACGCGGCCGACGGCATCGGCGCGTGGCAGGGGTGTCCCGGCGCACCGTCGAGCGTCCCGTCGGGTCCGACCGCGGACCAGCGCCAACGACACGGCCCTCCCTTGAAGATCCCGCGCCGACGGAGTCGCGCGAAGTCCCGGCGCAGCTGCGCGAGTCCCGCGCCGAGCTGGCCAGGGGCGACGTTGCGTTCGGTGAAGGTCCAGAACACAGGGCGATCCATGTCGGCGGCGAGGGCGTCGTATCGATGGAGGAGCCGCGCCATGCGGGCACGCTCGCAGTCGGGCTCACCCCGTACGTGGCACGAGAGCGGCGTGGCCACCCCGGAGCCGCAGCCGCGATGGACGAGGACGCGGACCTGCGCGCAGTCGCGCACCGCCGCGGCCTTGGCGTCGAACCAGATGAATCGCTCGTGGTCGAGCTTGTCTTCCGCCTGCTGCGCGCACAGGTCCAGGACCGCGGCGAGCGCGAGCTTCGTCGTCTCGCGCCTCTCCGGGTCCCGGAGGATGCGGGCCAGAGGGTCCTCGGGCCGTGGGACTCGCCTCCCGGAATCCCGTCGTGAACGCCCACTGCGAGGTTGTTGCCTCGTATCGAGAGAAGCGGGACGTGCGCAGTCGAATCGGGGGGCGGCTGGTTCGCCCGGCGGCGGAATGAGGACGGGTGCTGTCACGGCTCTGGTCCCGGTCCGGTGACCGGTTCGACCCGCGGTGGTATCGGAGGCCACTTCGGGGCCGAACGCGGCTCCGACGGGGCTGTACCTGTTGCAGAGGTGTTGCTGCGCTCGGCCTTGCGCATGCGGCAGAGCCGGGTCCGGCAGCCCATCGAGCAGGTGCGCCGGTCGGCGCGGGCCCAGCTGACCAGCGGCTCGCCGCAGGCCAGGCAGTGGCCGGTGTTCATGGCCGATCGTCCGGGCGCGTCGAGCGGCGGACTGGCTGGGTGCGACCGAGCGCACTGCGCGGTAGATTGGGCATGGAAGGCTCGCTCCTTCCGACGGTCGAGCTCCGGGGTTGTTGTCGAAGCCACCCCGGAGCCGCCTCTTCACTTGGGCCGAGGGATCCATGCACCCCCGAGCCAGTCACACTTCTACCAACCGGCCCTCACGCGACTCGGCGCCGATTTCCACTGCAGTACGGCGGCGCGAGGCGCGGACGTACGCCGACTTGGCCGCAGCGGCCCGCGAGGCTGGTTTCGACGTGAGCCCCTCGCAGGTCCAGGAATGGGTGATGGCGGGGCTGTTGCCGCGGACCGGCGAGCAGGTGTCAGTGGGCCGACACGGCTTCACGACCGAGCGTCAGCCAGGGGTCGCGGAGCAGCTTCTTGCCCTCTGCCGGCTGCGGCAGCGGACCAAGTCGTGGGGCAAGTTGGCGGTGCTGCTCTGGGCCGAGGGCTGGCTGGTCAACGTCGAGCGCGTGAGGGCGGCCGTGCTCGCCTGGTTCCCGACCACGCCGTTGCCCACGCATCCGACCGAGAAGCAGCTCGACCAATGGGCTGCGCTTGCCAACCGGCTGGCGCCCAAGTTTGGCGCGGTCCTCGGCCTTGGCCGGATTGGTCCTGATGTCAGCGACGGGTTGTACCAGGGGGTCCTTGTTTCAGCTGGGCTGGGGAGCAGCTATCTCGACGAAGAGGGGGCGGTCGCGATCGAGGTGGCGGCGGGTATGGCGCCCCGGGCGCGGACTGATCGATGGAACGGCCTCGGGCCATGGCTCACCGGCTCCGCGCTGACGGGCCTCGACGTGCTGGGCCGGTCCTACTCAATCGAGCGGCTGCGATCGCTCACAGAGTCAGCTTCCGACGCGGAGCTGCAACGCGCCCGTCCTTTGGTCCGGTTCTTCGTGCTCGACTTCCCAGACATGGTGCGAGTCATTGAGCTGTTCAAGGGGCGGAACTTCCTGGGCGTCGGTGCAATTCCGCGCCTCGCGCAGAGCGCGCCGGAGATCGGCCTGCCCCTCGCGCTCTTCTTCGCCGCAGAGGGACTGGCCGAGCCCATGGATGCGCTCGTCCAGGCGTTGCGATCGACGGCGATGCCCGTGCAGGCGACCCTTGATTCGGCCGAGCGATACCTAGCGCAACACCCCGAGCATCGCAGGGCCGCCCGACGCATCGGGCTGCTCGGCCTGGCGGAGCAGGGAACGATCCTGCTTGGCATCGACGCCCCGGCATTCGTCGACACGGTGTCGTCCGGGTAGGAGGCCGTACCGAAAGGGGTGGCGTCCGCCGGGCGGGCTGATGAGTTCAACGATTGCGCCGACGACGGCGTCCCGAAACGAGGGAGCGGGTCCTTCTGGACTACCGGAGCGACCACAATAGGGAATCGACGTGGGGCCTGGAGGCTGCGAATGACGGATGGGGCCGATGGAGGCTTGCGCGGCGAGCTTCGGCTCGGTGCGTCCGAGCAGGCCGTCCTTCAGGAGACCATAGCGCGAGAGAAGAGCGCCGCCGCTCCCCGGTTGGCGATGAGCTATCAGCGGGCTCTCGAGCTGCTTCGGAGCAATGCCCCAGTCGACGCGATCCTGGCCGCTCATCTCGCCCGCGAGCTGCTATCCGCACTCCCTGGTGCGCTGGGCGTTGAACTGGCTCGCGGGCGACTCGATTATGAGGAACGTGTCGGGGAACTCGCACGGAGCTGGCCCGCGGAGACACGCGCCTCTGACCCCCCGCCCCAGACCGTCCTTCACCTGCGGCGGCTGATCGATGAACACGAACAGGCTGCGGACCGTGCGCGCCGGGGACCACGCGAGCTACTCGGCCGTGAGGACAGGGCGAGAACTGGCTACGTGCCGGACATCTCGGTTGATCGCTGGACGGAGCTTCTGCGTCGAGGCACCGGCCTTGCCCACCG
>JAJYGO010000439.1 GCA_021785115.1 Chloroflexota bacterium
GAGCGCGACGTGCAGGCGGCGATCGCCGCCGGCGTCGGCCGCCCGGCGGCTGCTGCTGCTCGCCCTGCCGGGCTGGCCGCGCCCGCTCCGGCGCCGGCCGGCGGCGAGGCCCCGCGCCAGATGTCCCGCATGCGCCGGGTGATCGCCGAGCGCCTGACCCAGTCGTGGACCACCACGCCGCACTTCACGGTCACCGTGGCCGTGGACGCGTCGAGGCTGATGGACCTGCGGGCCGGGCTCAAGGCGGCCGGCTCGAGCCTCACCGTCACGGACTTCGTGCTCGCCGCGGCCGCGGATACGCTGGCCGAGTTCCCCGACGTCAACGCCCGCACCGACGGCACGTCGGTCTGGCCGCGCAGCCGCGTCGACCTCGGCATGGCCGTCTCGGTGCCCGGCGGCCTGGTGGTCCCGGTGATCCGCGACGCGGGCGCGCTCACCGTCGCCGAGATCCACGACCGTGCCGCGGCCCTCTCGGCGGCGGCCCGCGCGGGCACGGTGTCGCCCGACGACCTAGTCGGCTCCACGTTCACCGTGTCCAACCTGGGCATGTACGGGGTCGAGGAGTTCAGCGCGATCATCAACCCGGGCGAGGCGGCGATCCTGGCGGTGTCGTCCGCGCTCCCGACGCCGGTGGCCGTCGACGGGCGCGTCGAGGTCCGACCGGTGATGAAGCTGACACTGTCGGCCGACCACCGCCTGGTGGACGGGGCGATGGGCGCCGAGTTCATGCGCGCCATGCAGGCCCGGCTCGAGGCGGCCGACGCCTTCCGGCTGGGCGCCGCGACGCTGGTCGAGCCCGCCCGCCCCCGCTTCGCCGACGACCCGGACTGGTTCGACGTGGTGGTGCTCGGCGCCGGGACGGGCGGCTACACCGCGGCGTTCCGGGCGGCCCAGCTGGGGCTCAAGGTGGCCCTCGTCGACGCCGACCGGATCGGCGGCACGTGCCTCCACCGCGGCTGCATCCCCACCAAGGCGATCCTCGAGGCGGCCGACCTCGCCCACCGCGTCCGCGAGCAGGGCGCCGCGCTCGGCGTGCTCGCCGACGGCGTCCGGCTCGACTACGCCGCCACGGCCGCGAACAAGGACGCGGTCGTCAAGCGCATGTGGACGGGATTGAAGAGCCTGGTCGGCAAGAACGGGGTGGAGTGGGTCGCCGGGCGCGGCCGACTCGACGGGCCATCGCGGGTCGTCGTGACCCTGGAGGGCGGCTCGACCCGCACGCTCACCGCCAACGACGTCATCCTGGCCACCGGGTCGCGCCCCAAGAGCCTGCCCGGCCTCGTCCCCGACGGCCGGCGCATCGTGACCTCCGACGACGTGCTGCGCTGGACGGAGCTGCCGTCGAGCCTGGTCGTCGTGGGGGCGGGCGCCGTGGGCGCCGAGTTCGCGTCCGCGTTCCACGACCTGGGCGTGGCTGTGACACTGCTCGAGTACCTGCCCGCGGTCGTGCCGCTCGAGGACGCCGAGGTGAGCCGCGAGCTCCAGCGCAGCTTCGAGCGCCGCGGCATGCGCGTCGTCGTCAACGCCCGGTTCGACCCGGCGTCGGTCACCGTCCGCGATGACGGCGTGTCGATCACGGCGGGCCCCGATGGCGGCGAGCGCTCGGAGGTCACCGCGGATGCGATCCTGGTGGCGACCGGGCGCGCGCCCAACACCGAGGGCCTCGGCCTCGAGACGACGCGGGCGGCCGTCGAGCGCGGGTTCGTCCAGGTGGACGGCCTGATGCGCACCGCCGAGCCGCACCTTTGGGCGATCGGCGACCTCGTGGGCGGGCTGCTGCTCGCGCACACCGCCGCGCACGAGGGGATCATCGCGGCCCACGCGATCACCGGCGAGCGCGACGTCCACCCCATGGACTACCCCGGCCAGCCGCGCGCCACCTACACGCGGCCCGAGATCGCCTCGGTGGGCCTGACGGAGCAGCAGTGCGCCGAGCGGGGCCTGCCGGTCAAGATCGGCAAGGTGCCGTTCCAGGCCATCGCGAAGGCCCTGATCCACGGCTCCCGCGAGGGCTTCGCCAAGGTGATCGCCCACGCGGACACGGGCGCCGTCCTCGGCGTCCACGTCATCGGCCCGCACGCGACCGAGCTCATTGCCGAGGCCTCGCTGGCCGCGTCGCTCGCCGCGACCGTGGACCAGCTGGGGTCGGCCACGCATCCGCACCCGACCCTGTCCGAGGTGCTCGGCGAGGCGGCGATGGCCGTGCGGGGGCGCTCGATCAACTTCTGAGAGGACCGGGGCGGGCCTGCCGCCAACGAGTCGGAGCGGTGCGCCCGCCGGGCGCCGGAGGAGCTGGCGCCCGGCGGACTGGGGGGACGCTACCGGCGCCCGTACAGCGGGCCGAAGTTGGCGCAGGCGCGGAAGTCGGCGCCCTCGGGGTCGGCGGTGCCCAGGTTGGCCCACGCGCTCGGGCGGAACACGTCCTCGGCGGGCACGTTGTGCATGTGGACCGGGATCCGCAGGATCGAGGCCAGGGTGATCAGGTCCGCCCCGACGTGGCCGTAGCTGATGGCGCCGTGGTTGGCCGCCCAGCTGGCCATGACGCTGTACACGTCGCGGAAGGGCCCCTCGCCCGTGGTGCGCGGGACGAACCAGTGGGTGGGCCAGGTCGGGTCGGTCCGCCGGTCGAGGGCGTCGTGGACCTCCCGCGGCAGCTCGACCGTCCAGCCCTCGGCGATCTGGAGCGTCGGCCCGGCGCCGCCCACGAGGTTGAGGCGGGCCATCGTGACCGGCATGCCGCCCCGCGACACGAACTGGCTGGAGAACCCGCCGCCGCGGAAGTAGCCGCGGTTGGCCGGGTACCAGGTGGTCGCCGCCAGCGCCGCGTCCACGTCGGCCTGCGTGACCTCCCAGAACGGCTTCATCGCGGGCCTGCCGTCGGCGTCGGTCATCGCGCCCGTCGCGTCGAGCGTCGCCGCGCCGGAGTTGATGAGGTGGATGAAGCCGTCGGCCGCGGCCCCCTCGGGCCGCCAGCCCGTCACCCGCTCGACCGCGTCCGGGCTCCAGTACGTCCGCACGTCGGCGAAGATCTGCGCCCGGTTGGTGAGCAGGTACGAGAGCAGCATCGTCGCGCCGTTGAGCGAGTCGTTCTCGGTCGCGAACACGTGCGGCGCGCGGACGCCGTTCCAGTCGAAGCTCGAGTTGAGCATCGCCTCCATGAAGTCGCCGTTGGGGCTGTGGTCGGTCCAGTGCCGCTGGCCCTGGAAGCCGCCCAGGATCGCGTTGCGGCCCATCGACTCCTCGACGTGGCCGAGCTCGGCCAGGCGCGGGTTGCCGACCAGCAGGTCGCGCGCGATCAGGAACATCTTGACCACCGTCGCCCAATCGGCGTCCAGGCCGGCGCGGTCCTTCTGCTTGGCCGGCTCGTTGCGGTCCTCGCCCTCGCGGCAGTTCGCCCTCGTCCAGGCCAGGCCCCGCTCGAACTCGGCCGGGTCGTAGATCCCCTCCTCGAGCCGCCGCGCGACCTCGGACATGTCGACCGCCTCGACGCGCATGCCGAGGTACTTCTCGAAGAACGGCTGGTCCACGATCGACCCGGCGATGCCCATCGACACGCCGCCGAGCGACAGGTAGGACTTGCCGCGCAGGATGGCCGCCGCCAGACCGGCCCTCGCGAAGCGCAGGATCCTCGCCCGGACGTCCTCGGGGATCGAGCCGTCGCCCGCGTCCTGGACGTCGCGCCCGTAGATGCCGAACGCCGGCAGGCCCTTCTGGGTGTGCGCCGCGAGCACCGCGGCGAGGTACACGGCGCCCGGCCGCTCGGTGCCGTTGAAGCCCCAGACCGCCTTGGGCGTGAGCGGGTCCATGTCCATCGTCTCGGACCCGTAGCACCAGCACGGCGTGACGGTGATCGAGACCCCGACGCCCTCCTTGCGGAACAGCTCGGCCGCCTTGGCCGCCTCGTACACGCCCCCGATGTTGTGGTCGGGCACGACGCACTCGACGGGGGTGCCGTCGGGGTAGCGCAGCGTGGAGCTGATCAGCTCGGCCGTCCGCAGGGCCATGCCGCGCGTCTGCTCCTCGAGCGACTCGCGGACGCCGTGCTGCCGCCCGTCGACCGCGGGCCGGATCCCGATCTTGGGCCAGTCGCCGACGAAGCGGCCGGAGGTGTTCACGGTGGTCATCGCACCCTCTCGTTCTGGAACGCCTGGTTGCCGGTCGCCGGCGGCTATCCGGGCTGGACCACGCCGATGGTCAGTAGGATGTTGGCGTAGACGCGCTGCTCGCCGGTGGCGATCGCCAGGGCGCAGTCGGGGCCGCGCGCCATGTCGTAGAACTCGAACCGGCCGAGGCGGGTGAGCCCGGTGCCCGGCAGCAGGCGCCGGAAGTCGTCGTAGATCGAGGGCTCGCTCCCGTCGTCCGGACCCATGACGTGGGCCGCCTCGACGGGGATGGCGTCAGCGATCACCCCGAGCAAGTCGGTGACGGTCAGCTTGCCCGGCTCGAGGTTGAGGAACACCCGGTGGGCCGACGGGTTGGAGCGCGTCGCCAGCGGGTAGTTCCCGTCGGCGATCAGGACCTGGGAGCCGTGGCCGGCCTCGCCCAGAGCGGCGAGGATCCCGGGATGGAGTAGGCGCGTCCTGAGCACTGGGCCTCCTTGTCAAGCAGGAGCTGGCCGACGAGACGGATCGGACGACGCGCAGGCACACCCCTGAGGGAACGATACCCGAAACACCCAGTTATCGATAACAGTGATAACGGTAACGGATCAGTGCCCCGCTCGCAAACCCCCTTGTGCGCCGGATCTGTCCGAGTTTGTGGGCCGCCGGTTTGGCAGCGCGCCGCCAAGCGCCCCAACGATCGACCGCCTAACTGGCCGCAGACTCCTCGGGGGCCATCACCGGCAGCGGCCCACCACTCGACTTGCGGATGACCAGTTCGGTCGGGAACACGACGTCCTGCACCCGGTGTCGGCCTGGATGCTGGATCCGCTCCACGAGCAGCTCCACCGCGCGCCGGCCCATCTCGAGCGCAGGCTGGGCGACCACGGTGAGGAAGGGGAAGGTGACCATCGCCGACGGGAGGTCGTCGAAGCCGACGACCGCCACATCCTCGGGCACGCGGATGTTCATGTCCTCAAGAGCGTGCAGCACGCCGATGGCGATGAAGTTGTTGCCCGCGAAGATTGCCGTCGGTCGGTCCGGCCGCGACATGATCGCTCGGGCCATCTCGGCCCCGCTCTCGATGGAGAAGCGACCGTGGACCACCTGGACGGATCGCTCGTGACCGGCCTCCCGCATGGCGTCGCGGAACCCAGCGGCTCGGTCCATGGCGGTTGAGACTGATCGAGGGCCGGTCAGGATCGCGGTGCGGCTGTGTCCAAGCGAAGCGATGTAGCGGCCCATCTCATAGGCGCCCACTCGCGAATCGGTGCGGACCACATCGGCGGCACCGCGACGGATGCGGCGATCGAGCACGACGAGGGGCGTGTCCTGCTCTCGGCACTTCTTGATGACCCTCTCTCCAGCTCCGGCCGGGACGATCAGGACCCCGTCGATCTGACGCTGCAGCAGCATCGTGACGTAGAGCTCTTCCTCGTCCTGATCCTCGTTGCTGTTGCCCAGGATCACCATCATCCCGGCGTCATTGGCCGCCGCCTCGACGCCGTGTGCAAGCGTGGTGAAGAAGGGGTTCGTCAGGTCCGTGACGAGCAGGGCGATGAGGTTCGTCCGCTTGGAGCGCAGGCTGCGAGCCAGGACGTTGGGCATGTAGCCCGTCTCGGCAATCGCCGCCTCGACACGGCGTCGGACGTCGACGCTGACCGGCCCTGACCCGCGCACGACCCGCGACACGGTCATCGGCGAGACGCCCGCCAATTTGGCTACATCGACCAGTCTCGCCATCGGTCTCCGTCCAGTGCTGCCGACCTCAGCCGTTGCCCGAGGAGCTAACGGTATCAACGCCGCACGAGGCAGTCCACGAAGTGGCTGCAGGCCACCGCGCAGCTGGCTGGCGGTCTGACACGGGCGGTGGCTATTGACCAGATCAAGTCATATGATAACGTAAACACTCAGAGGCCGCTGTGCTGCTGCACAGGTTCTCTGAGCGATGTCAAGTCGCAAGAGAACGCATCAGACGGGAGGCCACGGGGCTGGACAAACGATGCACCTGATGGCCTCATCATCTCGGCTACCTGGTCGGCGGGCGTGCGGTGCGGAGGCGAGTGGCTGATGGGAACACTTGACAAGGATCGCGCCGTCCTGCGTGAACTCGCGTCCCGCGTCGCCGAGATCGCAGCGCTGCCGGTCCAGGCCGAGACGATCGCAAGCTGGAAGGCGCTCAACGGTCTCCGGCCGATGCGGCCGATGGTGGCGATCGACCAGCTGCCGTGGCACGAGATGGCGTCGAGCCCCGAGCTCGTGACGCAATGCGAGGATCCCTTCAACCGCGGCCTCGAGATCGACCTGCGCCGCATCCTCTACCGCTGGAACCACTTCCGTGCCGACATGGTGGTCGAGCCCGAGCTCCTGATCCCGAAAGTCCTGCGCCTTGACGGGTTCGGCGTCGAGATGCACGAGGAGACCGAGGCCGTCGACGCTGCCAACGTGATCGTCTCGCACCACTTCTTCGACCAGCTCGAGCACGAGGAGGACGCCGACAAGATCCGGACGCCCACCGTCTGGCTCGACGAGGCGGAGACGGCCCGCATCGAGGCGCAGGCGCACGAGATCTTCGACGGCGTGCTTCCCGTCCGCCTCCAGGGCTGGGTCCCCAGCACCAACCAGTGGCCGGGCCTCGAGTCCCAGCCCGAGACGCGCGCCCTGGTGCACGACTGGCCGGACGAGCTGCTCGCCGGCGGGGCGAACTTCTGGGACACGATCGAGTTCTGGCGCGGCGCCGACGCGATCCTGCTCGACTTCATGGACCGGCCCGAGCACCTGCACCGGATCATGGACCGTCTGGTGACGGCCTACCTCGGCATGCTCGACCAGATGGAGGCCAAGGGCCTGCTCGGACACTCGATGTCCTTGGTGCACTGCACTCCCGCGTGGACCGACGAGCTCCCCCACGCTGGGTTCGACCCCGAGCGACCCCGGGCTGAGGACCTGTGGACGATGGGCATGGCACAGGTCTTCACCTCGACCTCGCCCAAGATGTTCCGGGAATTCGAAGTCGAGCACACCAAGCGCTGGTTCGCCCGCTTCGGCCTCGGCTACTACGGGTGCTGCGATGTCCTCGACCGGCACATCGACCACATCCGCGTCATCCCGAACGTGCGCAAGATCTCGATGTGCCCATGGGCGAACGTCGAGCGCGGTGCCGACGGGATGGGCCACGACTTCGTCATGTCGCGCAAGCCGAACCCGGCGCTGCTCGCAATGGACGGTTGGGAACCCGAAGCGGTTGAGAAGCAGCTGCGCGCGACGGCAGAGGCGTGCCGGCGAACTGGCACGAACGTCGAGTTCATCCTCAAGGACGTGAGCACCATTCGCTACCAGCCGCACCGGCTGGAGGAGTGGGTGGACGTCGCAATGCGGGTGGCAAGGGACTACTGAGAGGCCCGGCGCGACCGCCGGTACAAGGAGCAAGACCCGATGGTAGATCTGCAGGAGCTCAGCGCGGCAATCGAGGTGGGCGACCGCGCGACCGCCACTCGACTGACCCGCGAGGCGCTCGACGGCGGGGTGCCACCCGCGACGATCCTTGATGCGATGACGGGCGCGATGGGCGTCGTCGGCCGCAAGTTCCAGGACAACGAGATCTTCGTCCCCGAGATGCTCATCAGCGCTCGGGCCATGAAGGAGGCCACCGCGATCCTGGAGCCGGTGCTCGTCGAGGCGGGGATCCGCCCTGAGTTCACCGCGGTTGTCGGCACGGTCGAGGGCGACCTGCACGACATCGGCAAGAACCTCGTCGGCATGATGCTCAAAGGCGCCGCCATCGAGGTCGTGGATCTCGGCGTCAACGTGACGGCCGACCGCTTCGTGGAGGCAGCCCGCGAGCATGACGCCCGGCTGATCGGCCTCAGTGCCCTGCTGACCACCACGATGCCCAACATGCGCAAGGTGGTCGAGGCGATCAAGGCGGCGGGCGTCGACGCCAAGGTGATGATCGGCGGTGCCCCGACCACGCCCGAGTTCGCCGCCCAGATCGGCGCCGACGGCTACGCCCCGGACGCGGGCGCCGCCGTCGACCTCGCCAAAGCCCTGCTCGAGAGCAAGTAGCAGCCGGCAGGGAGTCTGACGATGGGCATGTTCGAGACCTTCGGCCGCAGCAGCGGCGTCGGAGAACCGCGGAAGGACTCGACCCTGGCGAAGGTCGAGCGCCTGGCGAAGACCTACCGGCACGAAGAGGCTGACCGGGTCCCGATCAGCGACTTCTTCTGGGGCGGCTTCAAGACCCGCTGGCGCGACGAACTGGGACTGCCGCCGGACGCCGACCCGTACTACTACTACGACCTCGACCTGATCGTCACCGTCCCGAACATGGATCCGCACATCCGCTCGTTCGAGACCATCCGCGAAGACGATGAGGAGGTCGTCATCAAGACGGGTTTCGACACGACGATCCGCAAGCGGTTCGACCTGCCGATGCCGGAGCAGATGAGCTGGGACACGGACTCGATCGAGAAGCTCGAGGCGTTCGAGTTCGATGATCCCGCCGACCCCCGCCGCTTCTTCGAGGCCGGCGACAACCAGATCGCCGGCGTCGGGGATGGGTTCGAGCGGAACAGCCCGCCGTGGGTCGACACGGTCCGGTCCCTGCGCCCGGACTTCGCCGTCTACGGGAGCATCACCGAGTCGTCGGAGATCTGCACCCGCCTGCTCGGCCAGTTGAACACGATGATGTGGATCGGCGAGTACCCCGAGCGGTTCGGGGAGCAGCTGCTCCGGATCGGCGAGTTCAGCTATCAGGTCGCCAAGGCGCAGATCGAGGCCGCCAACGGACTCCTTGACGGCATGGTGATCTGGGGCGACGTGGCCTACCGCAAGGGCCTGTTCATGTCGCCCGACTACTGGCGCCGGTACTTCAAGCCCACGGTGGCACGGATCATCCAGCTCTCGCACGATCACGGGCTGCCCGTCATGTACCACGGGTGCGGCAACGCGAACGCCATCCTCGAGGACATGATCGAGATCGGCCTCGACGGATATAACCCCTTGGAGGCCAAGGCCGACCTCGACGTGGTGACGCTTCGCGAGCGGCTCGGCCACCGCCTCACCTTCTGCGGCAACAGCGACATCCGAGTCTGGGAGCGGGGCGACCCGGACGAGGTGCGGCGCGAGGTCCTCCACCGTCTGCGTGCGGCCGAGGGCGGAGGCTACGTCTTCATGTCGGACCACTCAGTCGCGAGCGATGTGTCGGGTCACACCTACGACCAGATCGTGAAGCTCGTCCGGCAGTACGGAACCTACCCGCTCGCCCTTCCCGAGGCCTAGGCGGCCGCCCAGCCAGAGATTCTCATCTCCTCCAGGTGGGCGGCCCCGCCCGACGTGGGGCCGTCGACTTCTCTGCGTGGTGCAGGTTCTGTACCGTGTGTGGTATCGTTATCAGTGCTAACGCTACCATGGAGTCCCGATCCCGATGACGCTGAGTGACGTGGCACTCCGCGCCGGCGTCGCGCCGATGACGGCCTCGCGGGCCGTCAACGGCAGCGGCCATGTCTCGGACGCCCCCCGTGCGGGTCGAACAGGCGATCTCGGACGCGGGCTGGCGGTGGCGACGGCAGTGAGTTGTAGAGCCGATCCTCCTCGCACCCTCTGCGAGATCAGGGTGGCGGGCGACGTCATCATCTGCCTGTCGTCCGGCAATCACCTTCGAATCCACCCACCCCGCACCCGAAAGGCGGCCCCGGCATGACCGAGTTCAACGACACGATCCCGGGCACCCGCGTCCGGCGCGGCCTGTCCCGGGACGACCTGATCCTGGTCGCCGGGGC